>JBDSXE010000371.1:0-3344 GCA_039926325.1 Paracoccaceae bacterium
GCCGTCGGCAGGCACGGCCTTGTGCCTGGAAAATGAAGGAAGAGCGGACCTTCAAAGTGGAATTCGCCAGCGCGGCGGCGTCGATCTTTGTTGGTTTTGATGTACCGATGATGTCGGAGATGAAACGGGTAGGGTACGACTTGATTTCCGTTTGTGCCCACTCAATGTTCTGGAGAACCGTCGCGCACTTCATTTGTCCCGAATATCCGTTCTGCTCCGCACAAAGATCGAATTGCGCGCCGGGCCGCCCATTCAACGGCTGGCATCGTTGCCGAAAGAATTTCGATCCGGTCGAAACGGCGTGGGTCCTCCGCCAGAACTTGACGCAGCGCGGTTCCGAAGGTCTGCCGCATCTCGGTGCCGATGTTGAACTTACAGATTGTGCTTTGCGCGAGACTGGCGCGTTCGGCCATGGCGATGCCCGATCCTCCATGCAGAACCAACGGCAGATCGGGAGCGGCCTGCTGAATGGCAGCAAGGAGGGCAAGGTTGATTGTAGCTCTCGATGTTTTCATCAGATGAGTATTACCGATCGACACAGCCAGCGCATCAACCCCGGTCTCGATCTGGAAACGGGCAACTTCGGCAGGGACAGTATCGGCAGACGGCGCCCCGGCGTGATAGCCTACATAGCCCAACTCCGCCTCTACCGAGATGCCTAATCCGTGGGCCATCGCGACGATTTCCGCTGTCCGGACAATGTTTTCCTGCAAGGCAAGTGCTGAGCCGTCATACATGATGGAGGTAAATCCACAATCGATCGCTGCGCGGCAAACTGCCATACTTTCGCCGTGGTCCAGATGCGCCACCACCGGAACTGAGGCGGTTTCTGCCAAGGCCCGAAACATTGCCCCCAGCACCGACAGCGGCGTATGGGCGCGGCAGCCGGGGCCAGCCTGAAGGATGACGGGGCGACCTTCGGCCTCGGCCGCTGCGACATAGGCGCTGGCGTCTTCCCAGCCCAAGACCACAAGGCCTGCAACGGCAGTGCCGTCCGACAGGCAAGGGCGCAGAACTTGCGACAGGGTCGCTATTGTCATTTGAACTTGGCGATCATGTTCTTGATGCCGGGAATGGTTTCTATCTGGTCGGCGTGATCGGGCTGGAAATATTGCACTAGCGGCCGCTGGGTCAGGCCTCCAAGGATGGTGAAATAATACATTTGATAGCCCGGCAGAACGCAGACCGGATGATAGCCACGGTCGATCGCAAGGGTTGAGCCATCCATGACGTGATAGGCTTCCCCAGGCTTGCCCTCTTCGCGCTGCATCATTTGCAGGCCCGAGCCGCGCGGCGGGTTGAAGCGAAAGTTGTATACCTCGTCATGTCGGGTCTCCAAAGGCAGGCGCTCGGTGTCGTGTTTGTGGCTGGGAAAGCCGGACCAGCCGCCTGTGCCAACCGTATAAAGCTCTGACACCAGAAGCCGCCCAACCCGGTCATGGTACTTTTGCCCAAGGATATGCTTGATCTTGCGATGCGTTTTGGTGTCGTCAGAGCCATATTGGATTGGGTCGATGTCAGCGGCCCGGATCGCAAACGGGGCGAAGACGGTATCGCAGCGCGCCCCTGCAACGAAGATTTCGGCGCTGTCGGATTGGCAGGTGATCGTGGCGGCCATGCCGGCCGGCACATAAACTCCCTCCGGCTCGCCATCCCAGACATTGATCCTTCGCTGGCCGATCTGGGCAAAGGTTTCCGCCCCGCAAACCACATCAACCGTGCCTGTCGCCGGGACGATGCAGGTCTCATATCCAGCGACCTGAGAGGTGAAGCTTTCGCCCTTGATCAACCGCAGGATGTTGAAATAGACCAACGGCACCAAAGGGTGTTCAGGACCGATAACGGGCTGGTTGTGGTTGTCATGCGGCGCGATATGCATCGGCACTCCTTTTGACCAAGTGGTCGTTCTGAACAAGAAAATGGTCAAGTTCTGCACGGTCGGGCGAAGCGGGCGCGCAGCCGATGCCGGCCACTATGATCGCAGCGGTCGCAGCACCGCGCCTAACGGCGGCTTCCAGCGTGTTGCCTTGCGCCAACCCGGCCAGAAACCCGCCCATGAACCCGTCGCCTGCCCCCATGGGTTTCAGCGACTTGACGGCGAAGATTCCAGTTTCAAAGCTGAAATCCGGCGTGAAGGTCACGCAACCCTCAGCACCCCGCTTGTAGACGGCCAAGAGTGGACCGGCGTGAACAAGGCTTTGAGCAAGCTTGCAGCCCTTGTCGATGTCACCAGCCAGCAGGCCAAACTCCTCGTCATTGCCCACAACGATATCGGCATTACGCGCGGCGGCAAGGCAGATGGACGTGGCCTCCGCCTGCGACCGCCACGAATAGGCGCGGTAGTCCAGATCAAGCACCGTCAGCGCACCGGCAATGCGGGCCTGCTCCATCGCAAGCAGCGTCGCACTGCGCGATGGCTCAGCGGCCAAGGCAGTGCCGGTGACGACAAGGGCCGCGACCGGGGCGAAATCGACGGCTGCGACATCCTCGCTCTGCAGGGCAAAATCTGCAGCGTTGTTGCGGTACAGCACGGTCTGGCAGCCGATAGCCCGGGTTTCCGTGACCGCAAGCGAAGTGCGAGTGCCGCCCGAGGCCATGCCCACAAGGTTGGTCTCCACGCCGTATCGCGCCAATTCTGCCCGACAAAAGCGCCCAACTGCATCATCCGACACCCGGGTCAGCAGCGCCGCGTTGGCGCCCTGACGGGCCAGTGCCACCGCAATGTTTCCCGCCGATCCGCCGATGGCGCTAAAGAACCCTGTGGCGGATTCAATCTGCGTGCCGGGCGGGTCGGCATAAAGATCCATCCCGACGCGCCCCAAAACCACAAAACGGTTAAGCGCCATGCGCTGCCAAAGCCGCTGCATCAACTGCCCGCCCTTTGGTTGACACGTCCCGCCTCGATCCCCGCACGAGCAACAGAGATTTCTGGGCGGTTGCTCACTTCTGCGGTGCCGATCTCCCACCAGGCATGACCGCGCTCGGTCCAGCCGTCATGGGGGTCGACTTTCATCACGATAACACTGGTCCGGTCGGCTGCCTTGGCTCGTTGAAAGGCTTCCGACAAGGCTGGCACTGAAGTCACTTCTTCGGCCAACGCGCCCATCGCCCGAGCGTGGGCCGCGAAATCCACCCCGAACGGAGCGGCGATGGTCGGGCAGTCGGCAAGAAGCGTGTTAAAGCTCATGTTGCCGGTATTGCGCTGCAACTTGTTGATCACCGCGAAACCGCCATTGTCCAGAACCAGCACGATCAGTTTCTTGCCAGTCAGCACTGCCGAATAGATGTCGCTGTTGAGCAGGAGATACGACCCGTCTCCAACGAAGACGATGGTGTCGCGCTCA
>JBDSXE010000372.1:0-2922 GCA_039926325.1 Paracoccaceae bacterium
GACAAGGGCGGGTTGGAGGTGACGTGGGAAAAGAACGTCAGCCGATTGCGCGCCTGTCTGCAGGCCGATCTGCAAACTGCCGAATGGCATGATGTGGAGGCGCCGGTTCTGGCAACGATCTACGAACGATTCATCGCGGCGATCCGCGGTGAGGGCGTGGCCGACCCCGATTTTGCGCGCGGTGCCGCCTTGCAGCGAATGCTGGACAGGGCAGAGCAATCGGCGGCCAAGGGTGGGTTGAGTTTGAAGGTGTAGTAACCGGACTGGCTCTGCCGTCGATACGCGTTACGATACCTACGGTAGAATCGTGTCACCGGCATCGTCGGGACGAAGGAGACAAGTCCACATGGTCAAGGGATTTTCGCGTGTCCAGATCGGGCTGCATTGGTTTGTGGCGGTTCTGGTGATTTATCAGCTGCTTATGGGCGACGACATGAGCCATCTGTGGCGGCAAATCCGGCAAAATGCTGTGACGCCCACGACCACCGGCGCATGGGTTCACATCATTCTTGGCTCTCTTGTGCTGTTGCTGGTGCTATGGCGGCTGATGCTGCGGTTCACCCGGGGCGTGCCTGATGCGGCGGCAGGCGAAAGCCGTGCGCTGATGCTGGCGGGAAGTGCCGGGCATGTGGCGTTGTATGCGTTGCTGTTGGCGCTGCCTGTCACCGGGTTGCTGGCATGGTATGGCGGGGTGACATCGCTTGCCGATCTGCATGGTGGGATTTTGAAGGCCCTGCTGTGGGTGATGATCGGGCTGCATGTGCTGGCGGCACTGTGGCACCAGTTTATCCGCAAGGACCGGCTGATCGAACGGATGCTGCGGCCGGAGTAGACCCTGGGATCAGGCGTCCAGAAACGTCCTGACCGTCTCTTCGAACTCCCGTGGTTTGTCGGCGTGCAGCCAGTGGCCAGCACCGATCAGCTTGGCGAAGCGGGCCTTGGGGAACAGCGCGCGGATCGTTTCGCGGTATTCGGGGCGGATGTAATGGCTTTCGGACCCGGCGAGGAACAGGGTGGGGTGGTCGAAAACCCCTTGTGTATCGGGCCAGCCGACGATCTTGGCCATCTCAGATTCCAGCACGTCAAGGTTAATGCGCCAGTGCGGCGGTGTGGTCTTGAGGTCAAGCGATTGCAGGAAAAACGCGCGCAGGCCGGGATCGGGGATGGTTTCGGTCAGGCGGCGGTCAGCCTCGCCCCGGCTGTCCAGGTTCGTCAGGTCAAGCGCGCGCATGGCGTGGATGTGCGGGCTTTGGTCATGGGTGTAGGCCACCGGGGAAATGTCAGCGACGATCAAGCGGCGGAGCAACATGCCGTCGGTCAACGCCAGTTGCATTGCCGCTTTGCCGCCCATCGAATGACCCAGCAGATCGACCGGTTCGTTCAGGGTGCGAATGACTTCGGCCAGATCGCCGGCCATGTCAGGATAGCTTTGGGAGGTGCCGCGTGGGCTGGTGCCGTGGTTCCGCATATCCACCGCAATGACGCGGCGGCGGTCGGCAAGACGGCGGGCGATGACGCCCCAGTTGCGGGCAGAGCCGAACAGGCCATGCGCGATCATCAGGGGCGGGCGGTCAATCTCGCCGCTGGCAGGGTGCAGGATGGTGGTCAGCATTTGGTTTGTTTAGCGCGGAGCGTTGGCGCGGACCAGAGCCGTTGCGGTGCAAAGCGGCCTTGCGTAGAAGGTGGGCAAATGGGGGCCGGGAATGAGTGCCATAACGATTGAACAGATGGCGAACCGGGTGGCGGAACTGCTGGAAGAGCGGATGCGTCTGAAGGGCGGCGATCTTGAAGCCAAGCTGCGCCGCGCTGGTCGGCGGCTGCCGCGCAAGGTTCGGGATGCGGGCGCGGTACTGGTGCAGGCGGTCAACATGGCGCAGGTGCCCAAGTTGTTGATGCAGATCGACAATGAGACGGTTGCAATTGCGTATGACACTTGTGTGCAGCACCTGAACACGTTGAACTACGGGTTGGCGCGGCGGGGGTTGCTGTTGAACATGCTGGCGTCGATAGGGTTCAGTCTGCTGGTTGTAGCGGGGCTGGTGTTGGCTGTGCTGTACTGGCGAGGGTTTGTCTGAGGGCGCTGCGGCTGACGAGAGTTACCGTGACGAAGGCGACATACAGCAGCAGATACCACGAGCCAAGTTTGGCAAAGCTGACCATATGTGTCTTGCCGGAATAGAGCCACGTGCCAGTGGCGGTGCCGATGTTTTCAGCAACCCAAAGCGCCAGACTGGACAGAAAAGCCGCGACAGGCAGCGGCATCCAGCGGTCATGATCGGCCACACGAAACCAGACGCGGGTTCGGGCGTACAAGCCCACAGTTGCGGCGAACAGGATCAGGCGCAGGTCGGGCCCGAAATGATGAGCGAAGAAGTTCACATAGATCGCGGCGGCGAGGGCGAATGTCGTCCACAGCGGCGGGTAGGGCGCAAAGCGCATGTCAAAGATGCGGATGACGCGGGCCATGTAGCTGCCGACCGACGCATACATGAACCCGGAGAACAACGGCACACCGAGCAGTTTGAATAGGGCGGGCTCGGGGTAGGACCACGATCCGGCCCCGACCTTGAACCATTCCATCGCCGTACCGGTCAGGTGGAATAGCAGTATGACGCGCGCCTCTTCCCACGTCTCGAGGCGTTGCCACAGGAACAGGGCCTGAGTGGCGAGGGCGAACAGGAACAAGGCGTCGTAGCGTTGCAGGGGCCAGTCGGGGTGCCAGATCGCCTTGGTGAACAGGATTGCCGCCAGCATCAGACCACCGAACAGGCTGGCCCAGCCCTGTTTCAGCACGAACATCACAAATTCGGCGAGGGTGGTTGGCAGATAAGCGCGCGCCCGGTCGCCGAGCGCGCGTTCTATGTTGCGGGTGCCCGTGACCTTACGGTCGGGCAGGGTCATTTCACAGCCCCGGATAGATCG
>JBDSXE010000373.1:0-5889 GCA_039926325.1 Paracoccaceae bacterium
ATGGCGACACGCTGGCGCTGACCACCGGACAGTTCCGCAGGACGGCGGTCCATAAGTGGTTCCAGTTGCAGCATCTTGGCGACGCGAGCGGCGGCCTCTGCCTGTTTGACCTTGGATTCCCCCGCCAGTGACAGCGAAAAGCAGATGTTCTGTGCCACGGTCAGATGCGGGTAAAGCGCGTAGTTCTGGAACACCATTGCGACACCGCGCTTTGCCGGTTCGACCTGCGTCACCTCGCGGTCGCCGATCATGATGCTGCCGCCCGACACCGTCTCCAGCCCGGCAATCATCCGCAGCATGGTGCTTTTGCCGCAACCTGAAGGCCCCAAAAGGGCGCAGAAAGATCCGTCTGCCACCGAAAGGTCCAAGCTGCGGATCACTTCGACCGCACCGAAGCGCTTGGCAATGCCTGTCAATTCTACGGATGCCATGTCTACCCCTTGATTCCGGCCGAAAGTGTGATCGCCTGCGTGACGCGGCGCTGGAACAACAGATAGGCAAGCGCCACCGGCAGACCTGCCAGCACGGCACCTGCCAGCAGGCGGCCATAGCGAACGCCGAACGCATCCTGCACTGCGGTGATGCCGACCGTGACCGTCATCATCGTTTCATCCTGCGCCGCGAGGAATGGCCATAAGAAGGAATTCCACGCCCCGATAAAGGTGATGATCGCGAGCGCGGTGGTGACGCCCCAGTTCATCGGCAGGAAGACCCGGAACAGCAACTGGAACTCTGTCGCGCCGTCCATCACCGCCGCCTCGCGGAATTCGCGTGGCAGGCCGTCGAAGAACTGTTTGTAGACGATCACCGTCACTGGTGTCAGCAGCATCGGCAGAATGATGCCAAGGTAGCTGTTCAAGAGTTTGACCGAGGCGATGATGATGAAATGGTTCACGATCAGCGCCGACACCGGCACCATGAAGCTGGCCAGGATCATCCACCACAAAGCCTTGCGGCCCGGAAACTTCAACTGGCTGATCGCGTAGCCGGTGCAGGCGGCCATGAACACCGCCACCACCGTCACCGACACAGCGGTGATCGTGGAATTCATGTACCAAATCGGCAGTTTGGAATTGGCGATGTCATAGATGTAATTGGCCAACGTCGGTTCCTGCGGCAGCAGGGCAAAATCCTGCACGGTCTGATCGTCACTGCGAAGGCTGGTAGCCAACGCCCAATAGACCGGAAAAAACCATAAGGCGGCGGCGATGATGGTCAGCAGGGTCAAGAGCAGACCGCCGATATCCCAGCGTTTCGCTGCGGCGGGTGTGGATGCAGAGGCTGCGGGCGTTGTCATCGGTTCCCCTTGATCCGCAGGATCTGGAATTGCAGGACTGAAAAGGTCACGACGATCACGAACAGCGCCACTGCGATTGTCGCGGAATAACCGCCGGCGTTTTTCTGGAATGCCTGTTCGTAGATATACTGAACTAGCACCATCGTGGCCTGGGTGCGGCCGCCCATCGCGAACAGATAGACCTGATCGAAGATCTTAAGCTGAAGGATCATCTGAATCGTCAGGCAGAGGATCGTTACTGGCCAGATAAGCGGCCAAGTGATGCGGGTGAACCGCTGCCAGCGCGTGGCACCGTCCAGGCTGGCAGCCTCATAAAGCTCTGTCGGGATGTTGCGGAGACCGGCGAGGAACAGCAGGATCGAAAAGCCGTTTGTCCACCAAATGGTGATTACCGCCACGCCCGGCATGAACCACGGTATCGTGCGCCAGATATTGATTGGCCTGCCCATGACGGCCTCGATTACGCCCTGCAACATGCCAAACTGCACATTGGTCAGCCAGTCCCAGATGATATAGATCACCGTCACCGGCAGCACGTAGGGCAGGAAAAACGCGGCGAGGATCAGGCTTTGCAGCCAGCCTTTCAACCGGCTGACCATCATGGCGATGGTCAGGGCCACGGCAGTGCCGGGTATGACGGTCAAAAGCACGAAATAGGCGGTATTCCAGACGGCCTTGAAGAATATCGGATCGGCGAACATGCGTCGATAGTTTGCCAGTCCGACGAACTTTCCGACACCGATAAGCGGCGCATTGGTAAAGCTGAGGCGCACCATCTGGATCGTCGGATAGACGAACATCCAGCCGTAGATCAGCACGAAGGGTGCCACCAGCACCAATGCGACCAGTATTTCGCTGCGACGGTTGCGGAGCATCGTTAACCTTTTCACGGACAGACAAATCCCGGCCGGGGTGGGAGAGTCCCCGGCCAGAATCAGCGATATTTACTGAAGTGCGTCCAGACTAGCCTTCATTTCGGCCACGGCTGCCACCGGATCGGTTTCGCCATTGATCGCAGGAGTAAAGGCGTTACCGGCCGCATCGAACAAGGGCGATGCCACGCCCGCATTCACGGATTTGGGATCGAAGACGCCATTCGCGGTCAGCTTGGCATAGGTCGCCTGCGGTTGCATTGCCTTGTATTCCGCAGAATCGGTCACAGCCTTGTTGGCCGGGATGTGCCCCGCCGTCGCCCAGAACAGGGCATGGGCCTCCATCCATTTGATGACTTCGAGAACTGCCGCGTGCTTTTCGGCGGTCGCTGGTTTGCCAACATTGTTCGGTATCGCGAACGTATGGCTGTCTTCGTAAGTGCAGGGGTGGTTAAACAGTACCGGCAGTTCAATGGCACCCCAGTTGAACAGCTTGCCCTGCTCTTTCAAGTCGACCATCGTTGGTACTTCCCAGACGCCGTTGATCATGAAGGGCGACTTGCCCGAGGTGAACAGCGCGACGGTAGAAGGATAGTCGGTGTTGCCGGGGTTGTAGCCTTCTTTCACCCAGTCGGCGATGACGCCAACCGCCTTGGCCAGCTTGGCAGAACTGTCGCCGGGGAACCAATTGCCGTCGGTGCCGATGTCGCCATCCTGCTGGCAAAGATAGGAATAGATCGTGCGGAAGGCAAAACTGCCATCTGCCGTCACCTGGGCAATTGCCCACTCGTTGCCATCGTCCTTCAGCTTTTTCAGTGCGGCGTTGAAATTATCAAGCCCATCCAGACCCTTGGGCAGCCCGTCGTCGCCGATCAGACCTGATTTTTCGAGCAGATCCTTGTTGTAGTAAAGCACGATCGGATGGGTATCGAACGGCACGGCGTATTGCTTGCCGTCGACGTGCGCGGCGTCCCATGTCGCGGCGGCGAAGCTGTCTTTGGACAGGCCCATCGCAGTCATGTCGTCGGCGGTAATTTCGGTAAGTGTGCTCTGGCTGACCGCCAGAGGAATCCGGCTGGCGTGATAAGTCATCATGTCCGGACCTTCGCCCACAGCGGCCGATGTCTGGACCTTGCTGTAGAACGGTGTGCCCCACGCCAGAGTGCTCGCCTGGATTTCAATGGTGTCTTTGTGTTCAGCGTTGAAGTCCTCGATCAGTTTCTTCATGCGGACGCCGTCGCCGCCACCCAAAAAGTCCCACCAGACCACGGTTTCCTTGGCCTGTGCGCCGGTCGCGGCCATGACCGCAGCCAACAGGGCGGCCTTGATTGAAAGTCTCATTCCGTCTCCTCCCGAAAGTGGGGCCAAGGCCCCCTGCGCCATTTCAACAGACCGCCGTGCGGGCGCACGCAAGCCGATCAACCTGAACTGTCTGTGCTGGATTGGGTCGCCGCGTGCGGCGCTTCCTCCCCTCCCCCTATGAAAGCAACCTACGGAACGCAGTGAACAATTGTCAACCATTTATCCGATATGTATCGGACAGCCTGATATGCTAACGCGTCAGATTTCCGTCCTGATGTCAGATGCCAGCCGGGCCAATGCGTCGAAAAGATAACTTGCCACCGGGTCCGCGCCCGCAGCTTCGGTCATCAGCCGGAACGTGCTGGCGACCAGAACACCCTTGCCAACCCGGCGCTCTGCAATCAGCGCGGCGGGTTTGTGGACCCAGCCAACGACAATGCCGGCGTGAACCGGCCCGCCAAATTCCCAAGTGCGAAAGCCTGTCATGACGTGGTGCGGCACAACGCGGTCGAACGACATGTCGATCAGCGGCCCGCCCGGCATATCGGCGAATGCGCCGTCGCGCCGGATCCAGGAAAAGCCCGCGATCCAGTCACCGCGCCACATCGTGCCGTGGCGGGCGGTCAGGTTGATGTTGGGCAACACACCGTCCGCAGCAATTGGAATGCCTGGCGTTTCATCGGTAGTCTTGATGAACGGCTGTTCGCGGCCGCGTGGGTCAACCCGAAGATTTCCTTGGGTTTTAACGCTTCCATCCGCCAAAATAAGATACCTCGCGCCGCCTTGCATCCGGGCAATGTCCTGCGCGTCAAGACCGCGCGACAGGGTTACATCGGCGGTTTCGGGTGTGGTCACCTTGTAGCCCAGATCGCGGACGTAATCGGCCAATGCGCGGTCCCGGCTGCCAACGGTCGGCAAGTGGCTGGCACGGCGCGGCAGGTAGACTGCGATATCCAACGTATTCTGAGCGACGATCGTGCCAGCCTCTACCAGTGTCAGGTCGATCCTGACCATTTGGTTGCGGGTGCCCAAGGGCAGTAGAAAGCGGACGTTGCCAAGTTCGACGACATCCAGCGCGGGCGTTGCGGGCACGTTTATTTCACCCCCCTCACCCGTCTGCGCCCGCCACTTCAGCACCGAAGGGGCAAGCACCCTGCCCCCGGTGGAAATCGCCAGCCCAAAGGCATAGTCACGCCGTGCCACCCCGGAATAGCGGGGGACGCGCGGCACGATAACAACATCGTCATTGATGTCGCCAAAGCGGTCGTGAAAGACGCGCGGATTGCGGTTCATATCCAGAAGTCCGTTAGACTCCCAATGAACATCGGTGAATTCGGTGATGACATAGCCCTGAATCTGCGGCCACGAGCGCATCACCTCGATCTGATATTTCAGGTTGGCGAACTGATACCACTGGGCCTGAACGATGAAGTTTTCGAAATTGCCAAAGACCGAATTCAGGCCCAGACCGGCAAACCGGCCCTGAATGCCATGCGGATAGGCGACACCTTCGCCCCAACTGCCACCGGTTTCCATCCACCAAGGTTCGTCGTTCGACAGGGTAACGCGGGCTGGATCCGGCAGACCCCAGACCCCGAATTCCGACACGATCTTGGGTTCGGTCCCGGTGCGAACACCGTCACCAAACGGTGTGTAAGTCCACGCAGCGCCGCCGGCAAATTCGCGCGTCAACTGGTCCCATTCGGCGCGGCGTTCGGGGACGGAGCGATAGTAGTGGAAATCATCCAGATCGCTTTTGACGTGGAAGTTGCCGTTGCAAGGCGAGTTATCCACCACCAGCCGCGTCGGGTCCAACGCCTTGAGCCAATCGTAGGTTTCCTTGAGCCACGCCCGATGTGAAGGGTCGCCGCATAGACGGGTGCCCCAATCCTCATTGATCAACGTCCAGATCACGATGCACGGATGGTTGCCGTCGCGGGTCAGGATGCCCTGCATGGTGTCCCTCATCCGTTGCGCGGAAGCTTTGGTGAAGGTGGCGACATTGGGGATTTCGGTCCAGATCAGCATCCCCAGACGGTCGGCCACCTCGTAATAGCGCGGATCGGGGATCTTGATGTGGCAGCGCAGCATGTTCAGGCCAAGCGCCTTGGCCTTCATCAGCTGATCTTCAAGGAAGGCAAGCGAGGGCGGGGTGCAGATGCCCTCGGGGTAGTAATCCTGATCCAAGGCGGCGCGCATGAAGAACGGCTGCCCGTTGATCAGGATTTTGCCGTCGCGCGTCACGATGCTGCGGAAACCGAAAGTGTGGCGGGTCGCGTCCAGCACGCCGTCCCGCACAATCGCGACCTGCAGCGTGTAAAGGTTCGGCGCATCGGGCGACCACGGCAGGACGGTTGGAACGGTCAGTTGGCCCGACACCAGAGTATCGTCGATCTCCAAAATGCCGGTTGCGACCAC
>JBDSXE010000374.1:0-5561 GCA_039926325.1 Paracoccaceae bacterium
CTGGGTCGAGGGCGACATCCAGGGCAAATTGCGCCCTGAGCTCGTCGAGCGCCCCTTCGGTATGGGCTAGCGCAAGCTTTACCTGTTCGTCAGTCCAAATGTCTGTAGCGGTGCTGATTGCCGTTTCTAGAGTTCCTAGCGTAGCCAACAGACGAATGGCATGTGCCGTGTCGATGATGTCGTCGATCCGCAACAACAGAGTTGGATAGGCGGTCTCTATTTGAGTAAAGATCGTTTCCAGTTGAGCATCTTGCCAGTTCAGGAATTCAATCCGTGCGGCGGTGTCATCGTCCGTCATTGGGTCTCAATTCAATCTGTTCAGACCTACAATGCCTATGCTGGACGTTCTGGCAACCCCCACCTGCTTGCCTGCCCGGGCGCTTCCCGCTAGGAACGATCCCGAACCCTTGCCATGAGGCCCCATTATGCGTCTTACCCGTTATTTCATGCCCGTGCTCAAGGAAAACCCTGCCGAGGCGCAGATCGTTTCGCATCGCTACATGCTGCGGGCCGGCATGATCAAGCAGCAGGCGGCGGGCATATATTCTTGGTTGCCGCTGGGGCTGCGGGTGTTGCGGCGGATCGAGACTATCGTGAACGAAGAGCAAGAGCGGGCAGGGCATATACCGCTGTTGATGCCGACGCTGCAGCCTGCAGACCTGTGGCGCGAGAGCGGGCGTTATGACGATTATGGCGACGAGATGCTACGGATCAAGGATCGTGGCGGACGCGATCTGCTGTACGGGCCGACCAACGAAGAGATGATCACCGACATTTTCCGCAGCCATGTCACGTCGTACAAAAGCCTGCCGCTGACGCTGTACCACATCCAGTGGAAGTTCCGCGATGAGCTGCGGCCTCGGTTTGGCGTGATGCGTGGGCGCGAGTTCCTGATGAAAGACGGCTATAACTTCGACATCGACAAGGACGCGGCGCTGCATGCCTACAACCGGCATATGGTCAGCTACCTGCGGACGTATGAGAGGATGGGGCTGACCGCCATTCCGATGCGGGCCGCTTCGGGGCCAATAGGTGGTGACAATACGCATGAGTTTCTGGTGCTGGCCTCTACGGGCGAGTCGGAGGTGTTCTTTGACAGCGCCGTGACAGAGTTGAAGCTGGGATCGCGCGAGGTCGATTACGACAACCGGGCACAAGTGGCGGCGGTGTGTCAGGAGTTCACCACGTTGTATGCGCGGACAGACGAGACCCATGATCAGGCGCTGTTCGATGCCATCCCGGAAGAGCGTCGCAAAGTGGCGCGTGGGATCGAGGTCGGGCAGATATTCTATTTCGGCACCAAGTATTCCGAGGCGATGGGGGCGTCGGTCGTGACTGCCGATGGCTCTAAAGTGCCGGTCGAAATGGGGTCGCATGGGATTGGCGTGTCGCGGCTGCTGGGGGCAATCATCGAGGCGTCGCACGACGACAAGGGGATCATCTGGCCCGAGGGTGTCACGCCGTTCCCGGTGGGGATCGTGAACCTGAAGCAGGGCGATGCTGGCACCGATGCGGCATGCGACGGGCTGTACAAGGCGCTGAAGCTGTGCGGGCTGGAGGCGCTGTATGATGACCGGGACGAGCGGGCGGGGGCGAAGTTCGCAACGATGGACATGATCGGGTTGCCGTGGCGCATCACCGTCGGACCCCGTGGGCTGGCGAACGGCGTGGTGGAAGTCACTTCGCGGCGGACCGGGGTTTCGGAAGAGATGACGGCAGAGGCGGCGGTGGCCAAGTTGGCCGGGATTTACGCCGACGTGTGACGAAGGGTCAGGTAGCCCCGCGCATAGCGGTTTGGCAGTGGTCGGGCGAAGGTTTGGCCGGAGGCGGCGCTGGATTGCCCGGAAGGGACTGACGGTTGTGGCGGTCGTCGCCACGTTCTTACCGTTGCCCCGCACCCCGCGCTAGTGGGTGTTGGTGCTGGGATTCCTGCGTTGTTTGATCGTGGTGCTGCTGGTGTTTGCGCTACTGGCTGACAGATGTCGCAAGATGTTCGGGCGGCTTTCCTGAACTTGGGCGGTTATTGCCCGCGCTCCCCAAGCTCGGGTGGAGATCATCGATCAGCGACGGCTTGTGTTGGGCCGCCGAAGGTGCGGAAGGCGATGGAATCCTTTTCCGGTGGAACTCTTGCTGCCCCGGAGTCATTGTCACCCCGAAAATTTGGAGGATTCGACATGGAATATCGGCGTCTGGGGAAATCGGGGCTTAAGGTTTCGGAGTTTTCGTTTGGGTCTTGGGTGACATTCGCCAAGCAGGTCGACATTCAGCCAGCGAAGGAGATCATGGCGGCGGCCTATGATGCCGGGATCAACTTTTTCGACAATGCCGAAGGGTACGAGCAGGGCAAGTCGGAACTGGTGATGGGACAGGCTATTGAAGAGCTTGGCTGGTCGCGTGACAGTTTCGTGGTGTCATCCAAGGTGTTCTTTGGCGGGCAGAAACCCAACACGCGCGGGCTGTCGGCCAAGCATGTGACAGAAGCCTGTCATGCGGCGCTGAAGCGGTTGCGGGTCGATCACCTTGATCTGTATTTCTGCCACCGCCCCGATGTCGACACGCCGATCGAAGAAACCGTGCGGGCGATGCACAACCTGATCTTGCAGGGCAAGATTATCTACTGGGGCACCTCGGAATGGTCGGCCCCTGCAATTATCGAGGCGCATTCCGTCGCGCGGCAGTGGGGGCTTACGCCGCCAGTGATGGAACAGCCGCAGTACAACCTGTTCGAACGGCAAAAGGTCGAGGCGGATTACGCGCCGATCTACGAAACATTTGGACTGGGCACGACGATCTGGTCGCCGCTGGCGTCGGGCATTCTGACCGGGAAATACAACGACAGCATTCCGCAGGACAGCCGCCTGAACCTAGCAGGGTACGAGTGGCTACGCGACAATCTGGCCAAGCCAGAGGGTCAGGCGCGTCTTGCGAAAACGCGTGCTTTGGGCGCGCTTGCAGAGCGGATCGGCATGTCGCAGACCCATCTGGCGTTGCTGTGGTGTTTGGCGAACCCGCGAGTGTCGACTGTCATTTTGGGTGCTTCGCGGGTGGAACAGGTGACGGACAACGTCGCGGCGCTGGACCACAAGGCCAAGATGACGCCCGAGGTTCTGGCCGAGATTGAGACGATAATGGGCAATAAGCCTGCGGCGACGCTACGGTTCTGAACTTGACCTTTGCCATGCCGGACCGCAGTTTCAGGTAAAACTGGAGGACGACATGGCAAAGGCGTTGATCACATGGGGCGGCTGGCCGGGTCATGAGCCGGACAAGGTGGCGGCGCTGTTTGCGGGCGATCTGCGGCACGCGGGGTTTGAGGTGGAGGTGTCAGATACGCTGGCGTGTTTCGACGATGCCGGGGCGCTGGCTGATCTGTCGCTGATCGTGCCGGTGTGGACGATGAGCACGATTGCCAAGGAACAGTCGCAGAATGTGGCCGATGCGGTGGCGGCCGGGGTTGGCCTTGCTGGCTGTCATGGCGGGATGTGCGATGCCTTCCGCAACGACAACCTGTGGCAGTTCATGACCGGCGCGCAATGGGTGGCGCATCCCGGCAACGATGGGGTAGAGTACCAGGTGCGGATGGTGTCGGACAGCCCGTTGGTCGCCGGCATCGGCGATTTCGAAGTGGTGACAGAGCAATACTACATCCACGTCGATCCGGCGGCGCGTGTCCATGCAGTGTGTGATTTTCCGGTGGTAGAAGGCCCGCATTCCGCGAACGGGCCAGTGGCGATGCCGGTCGGGTTTACCAAGATGTGGGGCAAGGGGCGGGTATATTACAACGCTTTGGGGCACCATGCCGATGTGATCGACCACGGCCCGGCGCAGGAGATGATCCGGCGCGGTATGGCGTGGGCGGCCCGGTAAGGTATTGCCAGCGTCGGAGACGGGGGTTTCTACCCCCACACCCCCGTGGGATATTTGTGAAAAGATGAAACGAAATTTTGGGTTAATTGTAGGGGATTGGTTTGGGCCACGTTGCGGCGCGTAGCAGATTGCGCAAGCGCCGTGATCGCGTAAAGTGACGGCAGCGGAGGGCGCGCGATGTGGCGGATACTGGCGATTTTGGGCGGGGTCAGCGGGGCGGTGGCGCTGTCGCAGTTCCCCGAATTCTCTCAGCAATATCTGCAGCGGTTGGCGGGCAAGGTTGATGCGTTGACGCAGATTGCGGTGGATTTTGATGCAACCGCCGCCCGCAACGGTCTGACGCGGGAAGAGGCGTTGACGCAGATCACGGGAACGCCGCTGCTGGTGGATCAGCAAGCCGATCAGCGGGTAGTTTTGGCGCGGGCGGCGCAGTTGGCCGACAATCTGGCGACATTGCGGGCCGCCAGCCCGTTGGCGCGGCTAACCATGCCGCAAAGATTTGGTGATAATGAGACATTGCAGGCGACCTATGCCGATTTCCGGCCCGCCATACCCGCCACCAGCGACGGCGCGATCACGGCGGGGATCGGCTATGTGGTCGGATGGAGCGGGGTGGCGCTGCTGTGGCGGATCATCAGTTTTCCATTCCGCAGTCGACGCAGGCGCTACGCCTGACGGCTTCGTGGGTTGACGGGATGGGGCGTCACCCTCATGGTCCGCCGAAACGAAAGAGCAGCCATGGCCACGACCGCACCATTCTCCCGCTTTGAATTCATGATCGCATGGCGCTATTTGCGGGCGCGACGGGCCGAGGGCGGCGTGTCGGTGATGACCTGGATTTCGCTGATCGGCATTACCCTGGCGGTGTTCGCGCTGATCGCGACGCTGGCGGTGCGGGCCGGGTTTCGCGCGGAGTTTGTCGATACGATCCTTGGCGCGAATGCCCACGTCTCGGTCTATTCGACCGAGCGGGCCGATGCGGACGGCAACCTGGTGCGCGGGTTTTCGGATTATGACGCCATTGAAAAGCGCATCCTTACCATTCCGGGTGTGACGCGGGCGGCACCGCTGATCAAGGGTCAAGTGATGGCGACGTCTGGCGATGCCACGCTGGGGGCAGAGGTTTTCGGGATGCGCGAGGCGGATTTGCGGACAATCCCGCGCATTGGTGTCGGCTCGCCCGCGATTGGCGACATTGGGAATTATGACAACGGTATTGCGATGGGCTCGCAATTGGCCAACGAATTGGGCGTGGGATTGGGCGATAAGGTGCGGCTGATTGCGCCATCCGGCGTCAAGACCGCCTTTGGCATTAGCCCGCGCGTCAATGCCTATACCGTCGTCTATATCTTTACTGCTGGTCGCTATGACATCGACAAGACGCGTATTTATATGCCGTTCACCGAGGCGCAGAGTTATTTCAACAAGGAAGACCTTGCCGATGAGTTCGAGGTGATGGTCAAGGATCCCGAACAAGTGGATCTGTATGCCGCCGCTTTAACCAAAGCAGGCGGGCCGGATGCGCTGCTTTGGACGTGGCGGCAAAGTTCGGGCAGTTTCCTGCGGGCGCTAACGATCGAGGATAATGTGATGTTTATCATCATGTCCATTCTGGTGCTGATTGCAGCTATGAATATCGTGTCCGGGTTGATCATGCTGGTGAAAAACAAGGGCCGCGACATTGGAATATTGCG
>JBDSXE010000375.1:0-2572 GCA_039926325.1 Paracoccaceae bacterium
TTTTTCGACTTCTGACACTAAGGTTCAAAAGCGTGTTGCGGCTCGATACCCGAATTGGGGGTGTCAACGGCCGACGGAGGCAGCGCGCCGCTAACCGTGAAGAACCGCCGTTTTGTGGCGGTACCGACAAATAAGGAACCGACTGGTGGCCGTATTAGAGCTGAAGAACATCTCCAAACATTTCGGGGCCATCGAGGCGGTCAAGGACGTGTCAATTTCGCTGGAAGCTGGCGAAGTGGTCGGACTGATGGGCGACAATGGGGCAGGCAAATCCACGCTGGTCAAGATGATCGCGGGCAATTTCCGGCCCAGTTCCGGCACGATGTTGATGGACGGCAAAGAGATCGTCCTGAACAAACCGCTTGAGGCGCGCGAACATGGGATCGAGATTGTCCACCAGGATCTTGCGCTGTGCAATAACCTGACCGCCGCCGCCAACCTGTTTTTGGGACGTGAGCTGACGACAGGCTACGGGCCGTTCAGGGTTCTCGACTATGCCGGGATGTACCAGCGCGCCGCCGAGATTTTCGTCGAGCTGAAATCAGAAACGCGGCCACGCGATCTGGTCAAGAAGATGTCAGGCGGGCAGCGCCAAGCCGTCGCCATCGCCCGCACAAGGCTGAGCAACGCCAAGATCGTGCTGATGGACGAACCCACCGCCGCTATTTCCGTGCGTCAGGTGGCAGAGGTGCTGAACTTGATCCGCCGGCTGCGTGATCAGGGGATCACGGTGGTGCTGATCAGCCACCGGATGCCGGACGTGTTCACAGTGGCCGACCGCGTCATCGTAATGCGGCGCGGCACCAAAGTTGCCGACAAAGCCATCGCCAAAAGTTCACCGGAAGAGGTGACCGGCCTGATCACCGGTGCCATTCACGCGGTCTAGGCCGGGTACGCTGGACGGGCACCCGGACCTTATTTTCCTCAAGGATACGCAAGATATGACCTCCTCGCTTGACAGTTCGATCGCGCAGAAACAGCAGACTTGGCTGTCCGGTGTTCTGGCAAGCCAGACGTTCTGGGTGTTCATCGCGGTGATCGTGGCCAGCCTGTTCCTGTCGCAGGCGACTGACAGTTTTGCGACCACCAAGAACCTGTACAACATCACCCGCAACGTCACCTTTGTCGCGATCATCGCGCTGGGTATGACGCTGGTGATCATCACCGGTGGGATCGACCTGTCGGTGGGCTCTGTGCTGTGCCTGTGCAGCATGGTTCTGGCGGTGACAATGCACGCGGGATATTCGATCGAGGTCGGAATTCTGGCGTCGGTCGCGACTGCCCTGGTGGTGGGGGCGTTCAACGGAATTCTGATTGCTTATGTGGGTTTGCCGCCCTTTGTCGTGACGTTGGGGATGTTGTCGGTGGCGCGATCGCTGGCGATGGTGGCTTCCGGCAACACGGTGGTATTCGAGTTTGGGCCGGACCACGACCTGCTGTTGAAACTTGGCGGCGGCGCATTCTTTTTCGGCATCGCGAACCCGGTGGTCTACACCGTCGTCCTTGGCCTGATCACCGGATTCGTTCTGCGCTGGACCAAGTTTGGCCGGCATGTCTTTGCCATCGGCGGCAACGAACACGCAGCAACGCTGACCGGGGTTCCGGTCAAGATGATCAAGGTCGCCGTTTATATGATTTCGTCGCTGTCAGCGGGGATCGCCGGCATTGTCGAGACCGGCTGGCTGGGTGCGGTCACGACCAACATTGGCGCGGGGATGGAGTTGCAGGTGATTGCCGCAGCCGTCATCGGCGGGGCCAATCTGGCGGGCGGTGGTGGCACGGCCTTGGGTGCGATCATCGGCGCCATGCTGATCGAGGTGATCCGCAACTCGCTGGGATTGCTTGGGATCAACGCGTTCTGGCAGGGCACGTTCATCGGCGGGGCGATTCTGGTGGCGGTATTGTTCGACCGGATCGCAAACTTCCGCCGCAACGACTAACCGGGATACCACACCGTTCGGGGATCATCCGGGTTGCGCTGGTAGTCGAATGACGCATCCGCCAGCCGTGCCAGATTGTAGGTGGGCCGCCAGCCGAGTTCGAATTTCGCACGGGCATTGTCGAGCCATGTGGAGTGGAACTGGCTGGCGATCCTGATGGACGGCAGGCCGCGTGTCGCCTGCATATGGGCGGCAAGCTGGCCGTAGTCGACCGGTTCGTCCATCGCGATGTTGTAGGTTTTTCCGCGCGTGACGGGATTGTCCAGCGCGGCGCGCAGGGCGGCGGTCAGGTCTGACAGATGCACAAAGCCGCGTTTCAGCGGGTTTCCATCGGCATCACGCAGCAGCGGGATGGTGCCCTTTGCCCGGCATTCTGCGGCGACATCGGGCGGAACCATCGCTTTCCAGTCGGGGCCACCGAACAGGTCATCCCCGAAGGACAGGGTATGGCGGAAATCGTCCTTCTCCATGATCCAGGGCGCGCGCAGGCAGCAGGCGTTGATGCCGTACTGGATGGTGAACTGCGTCAGCATCACCTCTTCCAGGACTTTGGACAGGGCGTAGCAGCCCGGATAGGCTTGGTGCGGGGTGGATTCTGTCACCGGACCCGCGTGGCGGTAAAAGAAATGGCC
>JBDSXE010000376.1:0-3244 GCA_039926325.1 Paracoccaceae bacterium
CCAAGACGCTGATCCAGCGCAGTTGGGAAGCGGCGATGGCGGTTAATGGCGTGGACCGCGTGGTTGTGGCGACCGACGACGACCGCATCCGCGCCCATGCCGAGGGGTTTGGCGCGGAGGTTGTGATGACCTCTGCCAACGCGCGGAACGGCACCGAACGCTGTGCCGAGGTGGCGCAACATTTGCCGGGCTATGACGTCGTGGTGAACCTGCAAGGCGATGCGCCGCTGACGCCTGCGTGGTTTGTCGAGGAACTGGTGACAGGTCTGCTGGCCGATCCGGCGGCGGATATCGCGACGCCGGTGTTACGATGTGATGGGCGAATGCTGGCGGGGCTGCTGGCCGATCGTCGGGCGGGGCGGGTTGGCGGGACCACGGCGGTCTTTGGGGCGGGGATGCGCGGGCTGTACTTCAGCAAGGAGGTCATTCCATTCACCGGCCAGACCTACGGCGACGACGCGCCCAGCCCGGTTTTTCACCACGTCGGCGTCTATGCCTATCGGCCCGCTGCTCTGATGGCGTATCCGAAATGGACCATCGGCCCGTTGGAGCAGCTTGAGGGGCTGGAACAGCTGCGGTTTCTGGAAAACGGCCGCAATCTGCTGTGTGTCGAGGTGGCAGCACGGGGTCGACAATTCTGGGAACTAAACAACCCCTCTGACGTTCCAGTTATCGAAGCGATGATGGTCGAAATGCACTGAAACCTGCCCGATTCAAGGCCGAGAATTGACTTGACCGGACGACAGGATGGGGCGGATAGCTGCGTCAGGGACGAATAAATGTGCAGAAGCACCACAAAGACGCAGCGGAACTCTTGATGTACGCAAATTGCAGTAACAAATTTTAAGCGTCTGGGTGTAGGATTTCAGAAATCCGAGTGGTGCAAATGGCCAAAAAAGACAAAACGAAAATCGGTCGCGTCACCAAGGCAGTCTTTCCGGTTGCTGGCATGGGCACCCGTTTTCTGCCTGCGACAAAATCAATTCCCAAGGAAATCATGACCTTGGTGGACCGACCGTTGATCCAGTACGCCATCGACGAAGCGCGGGCCGCGGGGATCAAGGAGTTCATCTTCGTCACGGCGCGCGGCAAGTCGGCGCTGGAAGACTATTTTGACCATTCACCCGAACTGGAAAGCGCACTTCGGCGCAGCGGCAAGGACGACCTGCTGCAAGTGCTACGCGAGACCAACATGGACTCTGGTGCGATTGCTTATGTCAGGCAAAACCGCGCTTTAGGTCTTGGTCATGCGGTCTGGTGTGCCAAACGGTTGATCGGCAACGAACCGTTCGCCGTCTTGTTGCCTGATGACGTGATCGCGGCCGAAAAGCCCGTGCTGCAACAGATGGTAGAGGCTTACGAACAAACCGGCGGCTGTATGGTCGCTGCGATGGAAGTGCCTGGCAACAAAATCTCCAGCTACGGGGTGCTGGATGTGGCCGAGGACATGGGGTCAATCCTGCGTGTGCAAGGCATGGTCGAAAAGCCCAAGGCCGAGGATGCGCCATCCAATCTGGCGGTGATCGGGCGCTACATCCTGACACCACAAGTCATGGTCAACCTGAACCGGATGAAGCAAGGCGCGGGTGGTGAAATCCAGCTGACCGACGCCATTGCAGAAGAGGCCGCGAAACCCGGCGCTGTGTACGGGTTCCGGTTCCGGGGTCAGCGTTATGATTGCGGCAGCAAGGCCGGGTTCCTGCAAGCCACAGTTGCCTTTGGCCTGTCGCGTCCCGATTTGCGGGACGAGTTTTCGGCATATCTGAACGATATGATTGCATTGCAAAAAGCGGCGCAGTGATCAAGTGACACAAGGGACCGGGGTGCGCCTGCTGAGTTTTCTGCGGCGCAGGCTGGGCCCAAGGCAGGTGGCCCACGCGGTATCAATCGGCGCGCTGCCGCCACCGACTTTTTCCCTGAACGACGTATGGCGCGGCTACCGGCAAAGATGGCGGCGGCGGCGAATGCTGCTGCGCGCCCATCGCAAACGGCGACAGGTCACGGCTGTGCATGACCGTACAGCGATGATCGGCGCTGACGCCATCCTGGGGTTCATGACGGTTCGCAATGAACGGCTGCGGCTGCCGCATTTTCTTGACCATCACCGCAAACTGGGTGTCGATCACTTTTTGATCGTCGATAACCTTAGCCAGGACGGCACGCGCGAATGGTTGCAGGAACAGCCGGACGTTTCATTGTGGAGCACGCAGGCTGGCTATCGGCAATCGCGGTTCGGGCTGGATTGGATCACCCCACTGCAGCGGCGGTATGGGCATGGTCATTGGTGCCTGACGCTGGATGCCGATGAAATCCTGGTTTATCCCTATTGGGAAACCCGCAACTTGCGCGCTCTGACCCAGCATTTGCGGGCCGAAGGGCGGCAGTCCTTTGGTGCGATGATGCTGGACATGTACCCCAAGGGGCCGTTGGAGGTGCAGGAATACACGGCCGGGCAGGACCCGATCACAGTGTTGCCGTGGTTTGACAGCGGCAATTATGTCGTACAGGTGCAGCCCAAAATGCGGAACCTGTGGATACAGGGTGGCGTCCGTGCGCGCGCGTTTTTTGCCGGTGACCCGCGCAAAGCCCCCACGTTGAACAAGGTGCCGCTGGTCTTTTGGGACCGCGGCTATGTCTACGTCAACTCCACCCACGCCATCCTGCCGCGGGCGCTGAACGCCGTGTTTGACGAGACAGGAGGAGAGTGGCTGTCAGGCATTCTGCTGCACACCAAGTTCCTGCCGATCGTGGTCGAGAAATCGCGTGAAGAGCAAGAGCGCCGCGAACACTTTGCAAACTCTGCCCTTTATGACGACTACTACCACGGCGTGATCGCCAGCCCTAACCTTTGGACCGAAACTTCGGCCCGCTATACCGGCTGGCGGCAACTGGAAGCGATGGGTCTGATGTCGCGCGGAGGTTGGATTTGATGCCTTCCTACTATCCCAATACGCTAACTAATTCACATTGTTTACATATCTTGACCCAATCTTTACAGTCGCATCGTTATTGTTTCGGGAATGGCGAACGGTGGTTGATGGACAGATGTGTTTCAGAACGCTGGCTGAAAGGCATGAAGGCTTCATCAACATTTGACCCCCACGCTTTGTTTGTGCGAACCGTGGAATGCGGAATGGGGGGGCGGGGTTGAGCATTTCGGGTGCCATAAAATTGCGGGCGCGGCGGCGACGGGGCCATCTGCGTGCGTACATTCATGGCCGCGAATTAACGACGGTTGCCGACC
>JBDSXE010000377.1:0-4379 GCA_039926325.1 Paracoccaceae bacterium
AAGCGGTCAGGTCAGGTGATCGCCCTCACACCAAACGTTCCACTTCTTTAGCCGCCCTTACGAAATCCGCGAACAGCGGGTGTGGCGCGAAGGGTTTGCTTTTCAATTCCGGGTGGAACTGCACCCCAATGAACCACGGGTGGTCTTTGACCTCTACGATTTCGGGCAAGCGACCGTCCGGACTCATGCCCGAAAAGATCAGGCCGTGTTGTTCCAGTTGGGCGCGGTAGCGGAGGTCTACTTCGTAGCGGTGGCGGTGGCGTTCTTCGATGGTGAGGGCGTGGTAGACGCCTGCCACCCGAGAGCCGGGCGTGAGGGTGGCGGTGTAGGCGCCAAGACGCATGGTGCCGCCCTTGTCGTCGGTGGTTTTGCGGGCGACGACGTGGTTGCCCTGGACCCATTCCTTGAGGTGATAGACGACCGGGGTGAAGCGTTTGGCGCCGGATTCGACGTCGAACTCTTCTGACCCGGCATCGTTGACGCCGACCAGATTGCGGGAGGCTTCGATGACGGCCATTTGCATGCCAAGGCATATGCCAAGGTAGGGCACGCCTTTTTCGCGGGCGAACTGGGCGGCTTTGATCATGCCTTCGGTCCCACGCTCGCCAAAACCGCCGGGGACGAGGATGGCGTGGAAATCCTGCAGGTAGGCGGCAGGGTCTTCGCGCTCAAATATCTCACTATCGACCCATTCGGCGCGGACGCGGGTGCGGTTGGCCATGCCGCCGTGGGTAAGGGCTTCGGCAATCGACTTATACGCGTCCTCTAGCTGGGTGTATTTGCCGACAACGGCGACGCGCACCTCACCCTCGGCATGGTTCAGGCGGTCCATCACGTCTTCCCAGCGGGTGAGGTTGGGTCTGGGTGCGGGCGAGATGCCGAATGCGTCCAGCACGGCCTGATCCAGACCGGCGCGGTGGTAGGCGAGGGGGGCTTCGTAGATGGTTTTGAGGTCGTAGGCGGGGATCACATGCTCTTTGCGGACATTGCAAAACAGGGCGATCTTTTCGAGCTCCTTGTCCGGGATCGGGTGTTCGGAGCGGCAGACAAGGATGTCGGGTGCAAGGCCGATGGACTGCAGTTCCTTGACGGAGTGCTGGGTGGGTTTGGTTTTCAGCTCTCCAGAGGCGGCGAGGTAAGGCAGGAGGGTCAGGTGCATCAGCAGGCACTGGCCACGCGGGCGTTCGTGGGTGAACTGGCGGATGGATTCAAAGAACGGCAGCCCTTCGATGTCGCCCACAGTGCCACCGATTTCGCACAGCATGAAGTCAACCTCGTCCTCGCCGATGCGGAGGAAGTTTTTGATTTCATTGGTGACGTGGGGGATGACCTGAATGGTCTTGCCAAGGTAGTCGCCGCGACGTTCCTTTTCCAGCACGGTGGAATAGATGCGGCCAGAGGAAACGCTGTCGGTCTGGCGGGCCGAGACGCCGGTGAAGCGTTCGTAGTGGCCAAGGTCAAGGTCGGTTTCGGCACCATCATCGGTGACAAAGACCTCGCCATGTTCAAAGGGCGACATCGTGCCGGGATCGACGTTGAGGTAGGGGTCGAGTTTGCGGAGGCGGACGGTATAACCGCGGGCTTGGAGGAGGGCACCGAGGGCGGCTGAGGCGAGGCCCTTGCCAAGCGAGGAAACCACGCCGCCAGTGATGAAGATATAGCGTGCCATTGAGGGCCCCCGTGAGTGGTTTCAGGACGGCGATTCGAGCGTCGGGAATCGCGGTATCACGGGAGTTGAGCCATAGCGTAAAAACAGCAATAGCGCAACCCGACCGCTAGATGCTGTCGGGAACCCGGCGCGTTTAACAAAGGATTGTGGTCAGTTTTCCGCTTTTGGCGGCGTAGCGGGGGCATCCGTGGACGGCAACGCGGTCAGCGGTTTGGCTGGCGTCGTCGTGGTGGTATCGGGCAAGGCTGGCGCAGAGATCGTGCCGCCGATCTGGTCGATCACCGAGGACGAGGCGCTGTCTTTGGCAGCCAGCACGGTCAGGGCGATCGAGGTGGCGATGAAACAGCCGGCAAAGACCCAGGTGATCTTGCCAAGCGCGGTTGCGGCCGAGCGTCCAGATACGACACCGCCGGTGCCACCCATGCCAAGTCCGCCGCCCTCCGAGCGTTGGAGAAGCACCACGCCGATCAGCAACAGGGCCAGGATCAGGTGGATGGCGAGAATGACGTTTTCCATGCGGGGCGCGGCCTTTGGTGGTGACGCGCCTATCTAGGGGCAAGTCGCGCGGGCTGCAAGGGTATTGGGAAGACACGAGCCTTCGGCGGAAGTATTTGGAAAAGGCCAATTGGGTAGGGGTGAAGGTGTCCTTCGGCGGCGCTTATCCACGGTCACTGTGCGCGGGCGCGTGTTTCTGGGGCCGGGCGAGATGTTTAGGTTGATCTGACAACGCCCTGTGAGGTTTCGACGTGACCCGACCTATCCGATTGACCCAAGACCTTGTTGACCGGCTGCCAGCCAGTGTCGACGACCCCGGACCTATGGAGCGCGCGCCCGTGCCGGAGGAATATTACGGAAAGGTTGGGGCAGAGATCCTGCAAAGCGTGGGGGACGGCCCTTTGTGGGTGTTCGCATTTGGTTCGATCTTGTGGAAGCGGCGCTTTGCGGTGCTGGAAGAACGGGCCGCCGTGGTGCGGGGCTGGCACCGCAAATTCTGCCTTGGTCCCGATACGCGGTATCGTGGCAATCCGGATGCACCCGGAGTGATGCTGTCGCTGGACCGTGGCGGGCAGTGCCGAGGCATGGTGTTGCGGATGGACTGTGCGGGGCGGGCAGCGGCGCTGGACAATTTGCTGCGGAACGAGCCGCCAGAACCGCCGGTCTGGGTGCGGGCGATGACGCCACAAGGCGAGGTGCGGGCGATGGCGTTTGCCACCTCGACCGGGTTTGAGGGCTATTGCGGCGCATTGTGCGAGGGCGAAGTGGCGGACAGGCTGGCCTCTGCCGTTGGGATGTGGGGGTCGATGGCGGAGTATCTGTTCAATACAGTCTGCCATCTGGAAACGATGGGGATCAGGGACGCCTATTTGTGGCGGATGCAGGGGATGGTGGCGCAACGGCTGGCGCGATTGCCGGAGGCGGGGGCCAATTCCGCGGCGTAGGTTTATACGCGAAGATTGATCAGGAATTGCAATCCGAAGCGGGCTCTAGTTAGAGTGGATGGCACGCAGTTTGAGGCGGCTGATATCTTGCCACAGTGTAAATGCATGCGCGAATTTGTGGCTGGCAACTATCTAAAGGCGAAGGTGTCGGCGTTTTCGCGAGTTTAGGCTATCTTTTTCATCATCAGGTTGTATTTGACAATTAGTGACGTAAGATCTCGGGAGCGACTATGACGGACGTTAGTAAAGGACGGGTTCGATTTTCAGGGGTTGTATTGGTGATCTGTGCGGCCGCGCTGTTCACGGCGGGGGTTCTGCTGATGTATATGGCGCTGAATTGGATCATGCCGGGTTGGGTACCGTTTAATTGGCGGCACACTCCGCAGGGACCGGCAATGCCGATCAGGGCCGCGATGGACAGTCCGGTGGGATTGTCCGGTCTTTATCTGGTAATCTTCGGGATCGTGGCGGTGCTGAACGGTCTGTGGATGGCTACTTTCGGGGTGCGAAACTGGGTGCTGACCATGCCGTTGGTGCTGTTGTTCGTGATCTTCATGGTTGTCGGTGCGTGGGCCACCTTGGACCCGAACAGCCTTGCCCATGCGTTGGGTCAACTGAAGGGCTGAATGGCTCAATCGCAGTTTGTGGTTTCGCGTGGCGAACCGTGCGTCTATACGGTGCGCGGTTTGACTGCCGAAAGGGACTGGGACATGGCCAATGTGGTTGTCGTGGGCGCGCAATGGGGCGACGAGGGCAAGGGCAAGATTGTTGACTGGCTGAGCGAACGCGCCGATGTGATCGCGCGGTTTCAGGGCGGTCACAATGCCGGGCACACGCTGGTCATTGATGGCAAGGTCTACAAGCTGTCGCTGCTGCCAAGCGGGATCGTGCGGGGCGGCAAGCTGTCGGTCATCGGCAACGGTGTGGTTGTCGATCCGTGGCATCTGGTGGTCGAGATTGACAAGTTGCGCGGGCAAGGCGTTGAAATATCGCCGGAAAACCTGATGGTTGCCGAGAATGCTTCGTTGATTTTGCCAGTGCATGGAGAGTTGGACCGGGCACGCGAGTCGCAGAACTCGGTTGCCAAGATTGGCACGACCGGGCGCGGAATCGGGCCGGCGTATGAAGATAAGGTCGGACGGCGGGCCATTCGTGTCGCCGATCTGGGCGATGAGGCGACGCTGGAGGCGCGGGTGGACCGGCTGATCGGCCACCACGATGCGCTGCGGCGGGGCTTGGGAATTGACCCGGTGGACCGTGCGGACCTGTTG
>JBDSXE010000378.1:0-20716 GCA_039926325.1 Paracoccaceae bacterium
CTCGGTCGACTCTGCCATCGCGGTCGTCGCAGATTTCCCGGAACTGACCGTCATCGCCACGGCATCGAAATAGCTGGTGCCGACCTCACGCTGGTGCCGGGTGGCCGAAAAGCCATCCTTTTCCGCCGCGAATTCCGCCTGTTGCAACCGGGAATAGGCCGCCATCCCTTCCGCCGCGTAATCTTGCGCCAGCTTGAAGGTGGTGTAGCTAAGGTTGTGGAACCCGGCCAGGGTGATGAACTGGTACTTGTAGCCCATCGCCGCGATCTCGCGCTGGAACGCTGCCATCGCCGCCTCATCCATATGCTTGGCCCAGTTGAACGAAGGCGAGCAGTTGTAGGCCAGCATCTGGTCGGGATGTACCTTCCGCACCGCTTCGGCGAATTTGCGCGCCTCGGCCAGGTCAGGTTTGCTGGTTTCGCACCAGATCAGGTCGGCGTAGGGCGCATAGGCGATCCCGCGGGCAATCGCCGCATCAATCCCGCCCTTCAGCACGTAGAACCCTTCGCTCGTGCGTTCCCCGGTGACGAATGGCGCGTCCTGAGGGTCGATGTCCGACGTGATCAGCCGCGCCGCCTCTGCATCGGTGCGCGCCATGATCAGGGTGGGCACCCCCATCACATCGGCCGCCAGCCGTGCGGCGTTCAGGGTGCGGATGAACTGGCTTGTCGGTACCAGAACCTTGCCGCCCAGATGCCCGCATTTCTTTTCGCTGGCCAGCTGATCCTCGAAATGCACGGCGGCCGCGCCGGCTTCGATCATCGACTTCATCAGTTCAAAGACGTTCAGCGCCCCGCCAAAGCCAGCTTCAGCGTCGGCAATGATCGGCACAAAGAAATCAAGCTCGGTCGTAGCCATGCCGTCGGCCTGTTCCATCGTCTGGATCTGGTCGGCCCGCTGCAGTGCCTTGTTGATCCGCTTTACCACCGAGGGAACAGAATCCACGGGATACAGGCTTTGGTCCGGGTACATGTTGCCCGAGGTGTTGGCATCCGCCGCCACTTGCCAGCCCGACAGATAGATCGCCTTCAGCCCGGCCTTGACCTGCTGCACCGCCTGATTGCCGGTGAAGGTGCCAAGCGTCGGTACGAAAGCTTCGGTTTGCAGCAACTGCCACAGCTTCTGCGCGCCGTTTTCGGCCAGCGAATGCCGGATCGGCAGCGATCCCGCCAGCCGTGTCACGTCCTGGGGCTGATACGTCCGCGCAATGTTTTTCCAACGGTCCGGCGCATAGTCCGGTGTAAGGAAATCGGCGGTTTCGGGTTTATCGAACATCTTAGTTGATTCCTTCTGCACTGACCCGGCGCGAGAATGTCGCGGCGATCATTTTTTGTCCTTCGAACAGCTCAAAGGCTTTGTTCCCGGTCGCCAGCGAGAACCGGTTCGGCCCGATCCGTCCCACGATGGCAAAGCCCAACTGCGCCAGACCCTGAGCCTTGTATTGCTGCATGGCATCCGCCGAACTTTCGGCGATGATGGTGACGAATTCTTCGATGTCGCTGGACAGGGCGTTCATAGGCATTCTCCTTGGATTGCGCTTGTTGTAAATATTTGACAAGATGCAGCGAAAGGCAAGGTACTCCCGCCAACTGTCTGGAAAAGCTGTAAAAGACCTGTAAAGCGTACTTGTTTGGTTTGTAAACTATGTCAAGGAATGGACCTTCACGATGAACGATCTGCAGATCGGCGCCCGGATCAGCCGCCTGCGCCGCCAGCGGCGCGTGTCACAAGTCGACCTTGCTGCCGCCATCGACATATCAAGCAGCTACCTCAACCTGATCGAGCATAACCGCCGCAAGATCACGGTGCCTTTGCTGTTGAAAATCGCAGGATATTTCGGGGTCGAGGCCGGAGAGTTGGCTGACAGCGACGAGGGTCGCCTGACAGGTGATCTGATGGAGATGTTCGGTGACGAGGTTTTCGCAGACGCCGACATCACCAATATCGAAGTGCGCGATCTTGCAAATGCAAATCCTGCTGCGGGCCGCGCGATCCTGCGGCTTTACGACCGCTTTCGCAGGGGCCAGCCCGTCCAGACCGCCGAGGTTGATCCGCCAGAGCAGTTTCACCAGGCAACCGACAGGATTTCGGATTTCCTGCAGGAAAACGCCAACCATTTCCCCACAGTCGAGGCCGCGGCAGAGCGGGTCCGCGCTGATATCGACGCCGCCTCTGATGACTTCACTGTGGGTTTGCGCGGCTATCTGCTGAATGTCTTTGGCATTCAGGTCCGTTTCGCCTCTTTGCCGCACGGGGTTGCCCGCAGCTACGACGCTGCCCGCGAACGTCTGCTGATTTCCGAGATTCTGTCCTCGGAAACTGCCACCTTTCTGATTGCCCATCATCTTGGCCAGCTGGCCGCCGGGTTAGAGATCAATGCGCTGATCGCCAATCTGCCAGAGGGCGACGCACCCCTTTTGGGCCGCAATGTCCTTGCGGCCTATTTCGCCGCTGCGCTGATCATGCCCTATGCGGTTTTCCAACGGGCCTGCGTCGATTATCGCTATGACATCGACCGCGTGGGCCGCCGGTTTGGCGCAAGTTTTGAACAGGTCTGCCACCGCATGACCACTTTGCAACGCCCCGGCGCTTTGGGCATTCCCCTGCATCTGGTCCGAACCGATATAGCCGGGAACATCTCGAAACGCTTCTCGCTGTCGGGCATCCGAATTCCGCGCCATTCCGGGGCGTGCCCGCGCTGGAATGTCTACCTTGCATTCCTCAGCCCTGAACGGATCAACGTGCAGGTGTCACAGACCCCTGACGGCGAGCGGTTCTTCTGCATTGCAAAGGCCACGTCCAAGGGCGATGCGCGCTATGGCGCGCCGTTGCGACATTTTTCCATCGGACTGGGCTGTTCGATCCTGCACGCACGCGCGATGATTTATTCGGACGGGGTCGATCTGAACAATCCGGGGGCAGTTATTCCGGTCGGGACCAGCTGCCGTATCTGCCCGCGCGCCGAATGCGGCCAGCGCGCTCACCCGCCAGCCGACCACCGCTTCAAACTGGACGAGGCGACGCGACCGGACGGGCTTTACGTGCGGTTGTAACTGCGCTCAGCCGCCGTCCGCCTTGAAGCCAGCCGCGTTTATACCGGCCACCGCCGCAGCCTCGTCATTGTCGGAATTGTCGCCCGACACGCCGACCGCACCGATGACCGCGCCGTCAGCCGTGCGGATCAGAACGCCACCCGCCACCGGGATCAGCCCGCCAACCGCATGGGCGGCACCGGCGAAAAAGTGCGGACGTTCCAGCGCCATCACGCCAAGCGCCCGCGACCCCAGGTTAAAAGCCAGCGAGCCCTGCGCCTTGCCCTGCGCCACCTACCGTTTCAGGCTGGTGCCATCCTCGCTTGCCACGGCAATCACGGCAGAGCGGGCATCCAGAACAACCACGGACAGCGGCCGAAACGTGGCCTGCCGTGCATGGGCCAATGCGGTGTCAACGATAAGCCGGGCCTGCGAAAGTGTCAGTGTCATGTATTGCCCCAAACCTTTCCAAATGGTTAACGTTCCATATTTAGTAGTTTAATATCAATAGGTTACCAGTTATTGCGCGCGTGAAATGCCGTGAAATTCAGTCCCGCAACAGCTCGTTGATCGAGGTTTTGGATCGAGTCTGGGCATCCACTTTTTTCACGATTACCGCGCAATAAAGGTTGATCCCCCCCTTCGAAGGCATCGACCCCGCCACCACAACCGAGCCTGCGGGAACCTCTCCATAACTGACCGAGCCGGTTTCCCGATCGACAATCTTGGTCGACTTGCCGATGAAAACCCCCATCCCCAGAACTGATCCCGCGCGGATGATGCAGCCCTCGACGACCTCTGATCGCGCCCCGATAAAGCAGTCATCCTCGATGATCGTCGGCCCCGCCTGCATCGGCTCCAAAACCCCGCCGATCCCCACACCGCCCGAAAGATGCACGTTCTTCCCGATCTGCGCGCACGACCCGACCGTGGCCCACCCGTCCACCATCGACCCCTCGTCCACAAAAGCGCCGACATTCACGAAGGACGGCATCAGTACCACGTTCTTGCCGATGAAAGCCGACCGCCGCACGATAGACCCCGGCACCGCGCGGAACCCGGCCGAGCGCCATTGATTTTCACCCCAGCCGTCGAACTTGGACGGCACCTTGTCCCACCACGTCGACTGTCCGTTCCCACCCGGAACTACCGCCATATCATTAAGACGGAACGACAGCAGCACCGCCTTTTTCGCCCATTGATTGACGTGCCAATCTTGCCCGCGCTTTTCCGCGACCCGCAGCAACCCCTTGTCCAGCGCCTCCAGCGCAGCATCAACCGCGTCCCGGACCTCTCCCTTGGTGGCGGGCGAAATTCCATCGCGGGCGTCCCACGCGGATTCGATGACAGGTTCAAGGGCGGCGTAGGACATTGCAGTCTCCTCTGACGTTTGCCGCGCTATAAACGGATGCGGACGAGCGCGCAATCATTGCGGGCCATGCGCCTTCCCCTGAACGGCGCGAGGCTATAGGTCTGGGGACAACCGAACAAGCTTAGGTCACGCCCGATGAATGACGATACCCGCCCGCATCCGTTTCGCGATTCCGTCCAAGATGTGGCTACTGCTGGCCGCATTCCAGATACCCCGCAGACAAGGGCGCCTGCCTATCGTCTGGCGTTTGCCGATCCCGATTTTCTGACGCGGGAAGAACTGCGGCCAGTCCGGCTGCAGCTGGAATTATTGAAGCCCGAGATGATTCTGGACGAGCGGGGCATCAAGACCACGGTGGTTCTGTTCGGTGGGGCGCGGATCCCGGACCCTGCGAAGAAAGCCGACGCGAGGACACCGGGACTGGCGGCGCTGTCGCATTATTATGACGAGGCGCGGCGGTTTGCGAAGGCGGTGACTGAGCGGTCGATGCTGACCTATGGGCGGGAATACGTGATCTGCACCGGGGGCGGGCCGGGGGTCATGGAGGCGGGCAATCGGGGAGCCGACGATGCGGGGGGGCAGTCGATTGGGTTGAACATCGTGTTGCCGCACGAGCAGGCTCCGAACCCTTATGTGACGCCGGATCTGTCGTTCAACTTCCACTACTTCGCGATCCGAAAGATGCACTTTTTGATGCGGGCGCGGGCGGTTTGCATCTTTCCGGGGGGATTTGGGACGATGGATGAGATGTTCGAGGCGCTGACTTTGATCCAGACCGGGCGGATGAAATCGGTGCCGTTCCTGCTGTTCGGGCGGGAATGGTGGGAGAAAGTGATAAACTGGCAGCATCTGGCGGACGCGGGGGTGATCAATCAGGGCGATTTGGGGCTGTTCCGGTTCGTGGAAACGGCGGAGGAGGCACTTGCGGCGATGGATAGCTGGCCGGGGTGAGTTTCACGTGTGATAATGTGGGTAACATATTGATTTGGATATGTATTTTCTGCGTAATTAATATGTTGTTCATTGTTTTGGGGAGCGTGTCGCAAGTCTTAAATCGGCTTGCAGACCTAAACCCCCAGCCTGTCAAATGCCCTATCCAGCGCGGACCAATCGTCCAGCGTTAGTCGCACCACCAGCGTCAGCACTTCGGTGCGAAAGTGTTGGGGCAGGCGCACGGCGTCTTTTTCGGTGGTCACCAGTTGGGCGCCTTTTGCCATCGCCTCTATTTGCAACCGCTTTATCAGCGACTCGCCCAGTGGCTGATGGTCGTCCAGTGCTACGGCGCGCAACACGATCGCGCCTTCACCACGCAGGGTATTGAAGAATTTCTGGGGGTTGCCGATGCCGGCAAAGGCGATAACGCGGGTGCCGTGCCAGTCCATGCCCATTTGCAGTGGTGTCAGGGCGGCGGAGATTACGGGTTTGGCCAAAGGCCAGCGGGTGCGGAACACGGTTTGTGCGGCAGCATCGCCGATGGCCAGCACAAAATCGGCGCGTTTCAAGCCGACTGCGACAGGTTCACGCAAGGGGCCGGCTGGCAGGCACAGGCCGTTGCCGAAACCTTGGGCGGCATCGACGACGATGATGGACAGGTCTTTGACGACGCCGGGGTTCTGGAAACCGTCGTCAAGCAGGATCACCGTGGCACCGGACGCTTCGGCCAGTTTCACCGCGGCGGCGCGGTCGCGACCGATGAAGGTGGGGGCGAAGGCGGACAGCAGCAGCGGTTCGTCGCCGACTTGCGCGGCGGTGTGGCGCGATTCGATGACTTGCAGCGGACCTATGGCGGAGCCGCCGTAACCACGGCTGACGACGGCGACGGTTTGGCCGCGTGCGGTCAGGCGCTGAATCAACGCGATGGCGGTGGGGGTTTTGCCGGTGCCGCCCACGTTGAGGTTGCCGATGCAGATGACGGGCACGCGGGCGCGGTAGCCGGGTTTGGCGATGCGGCGGGCGGTCGTGGCGGCGTAAATCCAGCCGAGGGGGGTCAGAAGGCGGGCAAGTGCGCCGGGACGGTCAGGTGGGTTGGACCAGAATTCCGGTGGGCGCATCATGCGACCCCGTCCAAGATGTCGCGGATCAGGTTCAGCACACGTTCGGTCACTTCCGCGCCTTCGGACGCGATGGCCCAGGCGGCCTGTGCTTGGCGTGCGGCGCGGTCGGGGGACAAAAGATCGCCAAGCGCCAAGGTCAGATCGCTGCCTGAACCGACCATGCGGGCGGCACGGGCGGCACCAAGGCGACCGTAGGCAAGGCCATAAGCGCCGGAGCGGGGACCGTACAGAATGGCAGACCCAAGGGCGGCAGGTTCCATCGGATTGCGCGCGCAGCCCTTGCCGTCAAGCGAGCCGCCTAGGAAAGTGACGGGTGCAAGGCGATACCACAGGCCGTAGTCACTGCTATCGGGGATATAAACCTCTGTCTCGGTATCCGGTTCGTCGTCGGATTTGCGAAGAGCGACCCGCCAGCCTTCTTCAGCCTCGATCCGGGCGGCAAGGCTTTCGGCGCGGTCTGGATTCTGGGGCACAAGGATCAGCAGCAGGCGGTGGGCAAGGCGTAGCACGTCGCGGTGGGCGGCGATGACGGCGGCCTCTTCCTCTGGCGCGATGCCAGCGGCAAGCCAGATCGGGCGGGTCGCAAGGACGTGGGCAAGGGCAGCGCGATCGGATTCGACGTAGGGCAGGGCGGCGCTGGCCTCTTCCATGCGGCCTGTCACGGCGATCTGGCCGGGTTCTGCACCGGCGCGACGCCACGCTTTGGCAGCGCCATCATCCAGCGCCATGATCTGGCGAAACGGTGCCAGAGCCTGTCGCATCAGGCCGGGATACCAGCCATCGCGGCCCCGCATCAGGCGCGGCGCGCGGCCATCGACCATGATCAGGGGCAGTTTGCGGTGGGCACATTCGTGGATCATGGCGGGGCGGATTTCGCCGTCGCCAAAGACGATGACCTCTGGCTGCCAATGGTCCAGGAACGCCTGCACGGCGCGGGGCTGATCCAGCGGGGCGGATTGGTGCAGCGCCGCTGACATCTGGGGATCGGCACCTGTCAGGACGACGGCCACGCCGTCATCGTCGATCAGGTGGCGGGCCAGTTCCAGCATTGACGCCTGCGCCTCTACCCCCGGCGCGTGCAGCCACACCAGCCTGCCGCGCGGTCTGTCGGGCCATGACGGGGCAACCTGCGGCATGTTCTGGGCCGCAAGATTGTAAAGTGTGAGGCCGAGGGAATATGCCATCAATGACTTTGGTTCAGTTCGTCATCGGCTCTGTAGCGGAGCCGGCCTTGGATTCCTCGCGCAGGCGGTGAATGTTGGCGATGAAATAGCGCATATGGGCGTTGTCGACGGTGCGCTGCGCCTCTGCCTTCCATGCCAGATAGGCGATCTCGTAGTTCGGGAACATGCCGACGATGTGGATCGCCGACACGTCACGAAAGACGTTTTGCTGGGGGGAAACAAGTTCGCCGCCGAAGACGAGGTGCAGGCGCTGAGACATTGTAGGCTCCGATGAATGATGGCGGCAGAGTAACGTAGTTGGGTAGCAAGGGGAAACTGGTTAAGTGTCGCGGAATGGTTTTAGGATCAGCGCAATGGATTTGGGAGGTTGGCGATGGATTTGAACGTGCGGGTGGATGCGGCGATTGATGCGGCTCTGGGATCGCGGATCGTAGGGTGCGTGGTTCTGGTGCGGCAGGGCGGGCAGGAGATTTATGCCCGGGCGGCAGGGTTGGCGGACCGTGAGTACAACGAACCGATGCTGCGGGGTGGGGTGTTCCGGCTGGCGTCCTGCACCAAGCCGATTGTCGCGGCGGCGGTGTTGCGGATGGTCGATCTGGGGCTGATCAGTCTGGACGACCCGGTGACGCGGTTTCTGCCAGGGTTCACGCCGAGATCTCCGGATGGGACAGTGTCACCGATCCTGATCCGGCAGTTGCTAAGCCATTCGTCGGGGCTGACTTATGGCGGTGGCGGCGATTACGCGCGGGGGCTATCGGGGCCGTCGATATCTTTGGATGTGAACATGCGGCGGCTGGCGGCGGAGCCGTTGGTATTCGCACCGGGGACGGGCTGGGAATATGGCATGTCAATCGACGTGCTGGGGGCGGTGATAGCAGCGGTCAACGGGTCTGACGTGGCGGCGGCGGTGGCGCGGTATGTGACCGGACCGCTGGGGATGAGCGATACGATGTTCGGGGTGAGCGACGTGGCCAGGCTGGTTCACCCCTATGCCGACGGCACCCCTCCGCGCCGGATGCGCGAGCCGGAGGTTGTGGTCGGGGAGGATGGCAGCGAGACGGTGTTTTCGTTCGCCCGCATCTTTGACCGGACAGCGCCACAATCCGGCGGGGCTGGGATGGCGGGGACCGCGGACGATCTGATGCGGCTGATGGAGGCGCTGCGGGGGGATTTTCTGTCGCCAGGGCTGAAAGAGGCGGCGTTTGGCAACCAGATTGGCGATTTGCCAAGGCGGGACAAGGATGCGGGCAAGCGGTTCGGGTTTCTGGGAGCGGTGGTGGTGGACCCCGCTTTGGCAGGCACCGCGATGCCTGCTGGGGCGGTGGATTGGGGCGGCGCCTGGGGGCACAACTGGGTGATCGACCGCGCGTCGGAGACGTCGCTGGTGGTGTGTACGAACACGGCGTTCGAGGGGTGCAACGGGCCGTTCCGGGAAGAGGTGGCGGCGGCGGTGTTTGGGTAGCGACAGAGCTTCTGGCGGGAGTTTTTGGCAAAGGCCAATCTAGTAGGAAGGCGCGAGGGGCGGAATGCTTTCGTCGCGTCCGCGCTTGCACGATCAGCCCCTATACACCAGCAACCTTTGCCTGTAAGGAGCCCGTTCACGGCCCGAGGGTTCCGGGACGCATGGGCGAGGGGGCCTGCGCGTTAAAGGGAATGAGGTGCCGGGATTTTGGTACTTCATGGGTGCTGAGCGCCCCTATCAGGAACAGACATGACCGATCTTCCTATTGCCGGGCCTTTGGCCACGGCCCTTGCTGCCAAGGGCTATGAGACCCTTACTCCCGTTCAAAATGCCATGCTTGGCGAAGGTGTCGCCGGGCGCGACCTGCTGGTTTCGGCCCAGACCGGGTCGGGCAAGACTGTCGCCTTTGGCATCGCCATTGCCGACGAATTGCTGCGCGGTGCGGACCAACTGTTGTATGCCGACACGCCGATGGCGTTGGTCATCGCCCCAACCCGTGAGCTGGCCTTGCAAGTCGCACGCGAACTTGAGTGGCTGTACAGCGGCGCATCGGCCCGCATTGCCACCTGTGTTGGCGGCATGGATTATCGCACGGAAAAGCGCACGCTGGACCGGGGCGCGCACATCGTAGTCGGCACGCCGGGCCGTTTGCGTGACCATATAGAGCGTAAAAGTCTGGACCTGAGCGGGCTGCGAGCTGCGGTGCTGGATGAAGCGGACGAGATGCTGGACCTTGGGTTCCGCGAAGATCTGGAGTTCATTCTTGGGATGGCGCCCGCTGAACGGCGCACGCTGATGTTCTCGGCCACCGTGCCGAAAGAGATTGCCAAGCTGGCGCAGGATTTCCAGCGCGATGCGTTGCGGATCCAAACGCAGGGCGAGGCGCGGCAGCACGTCGATATTGAATACCGCGCGATTTCGGTCGCCGTGCGCGATCGCGAACATGCGATTTTCAACCTGCTGCGGTTCTACGATAGCAAGGCGTCGCTGGTGTTCTGCAAGACGCGGGCCAATGTGAACCATCTGTTTGCGCGGATGAGCAACCGGGGTTTCCGGGTTGTGGCGCTGTCGGGGGAACTGTCGCAATCCGAACGGACCCATGCCTTGCAAGCGTTGCGTGATGGGCGGGCGGATGTCTGCATCGCGACTGACGTGGCCGCGCGGGGAATTGACTTGCCGGGGCTGGATCTGGTGGTCCATGCCGATCTGCCGTCGAACTCTGAAACATTGCTGCACCGGTCGGGTCGGACCGGGCGGGCAGGAAACAAGGGCGTGTCGGCGCTGATTGTCGCCCCGTCAGAGTTCAAGAAGGCGCAACGGTTGCTGCAAGGTGCCAAAGTCGTGGCCGAGTGGGTCAAGCCGCCGTCAGCGGATGACGTGCAAGGGCGGGATGACCTGCGGCTGATCGAGCATCCGGCGCTGGCGCTGGACGTGGGAGACGAGGCCGATCTGGCGGCGACGTTGGTGGCACAGTATGGGGCCGAGCAGGTTGCTGCGGCGTTCATCCGGTTGTGGCGCGAAGGGCGTTCTGCGCCAGAAGTGCTGTCGGATAACCTTGCCGTGCCGGACAATGCACCACCGCGTGAGCGTGGCGAATTTGGCGCGTCGGTCTGGTTCCAACTGTCGGTCGGGCGGTCTGGTCGTGCCGAAGCGCGCTGGTTGCTGCCGAAGATCTGTGAAGCGGGCGGCATCACCAAGGACGGTATCGGTGCCATTCGGGTTCAGGATGACCGGACGTTCGTGCAGATTGCTCAGGCGCTGGCCGGCAAGTTTGGTCAGGGGCTGGAGTTGGAATCCGGCGTGACGATGACGCGGATCGAGGGCGAGCCTGATCTGGACCGCCCCGAGCGCAAGCCTGCGGGCAAGCCAGAGCGCAAGGCGCCGATGACGCGCGTGATGCGGGATGAACCGGCGCGGGACAAGCCGGCGTATGTGCCAAAGCCTTCGCGGGAGGTTGAAGATGACGCCGGTGTTGTGGCCGAGGTTGTCGAGCGCAAGCCGTATGTAAAGCGTGACGAGCCGAAGCCGTATGCCGTCAAGGCAGAGGCAGAGCGTAAGCCGTATGTGAAATCTGCGCCGCGTGGGGCCGGGGAAGCCGGGCCGTATCCGGTGGCCGAGAAGAAACCGTATGTGAAGCGGGACGATGCCAAGCCGTATGCGCCGAAGGTGGCTGGCGAACGTGCGCCTTATGCCAAGCGCGAGGATTCCAAGCCTTATGCAGCGCGTGAAGGTGCGGCGAAGAAGCCGTATGCGCCGCGTGGGGATGCGAAGCCTTATGCGGGCAAGCCGGACGGCGAGCGCAAGACTTATGCGCCGCGTGGCGATGCCAAGCCTTATGCGCCGCGTGCGGCGGCTGCGGATGGCGAGCGGAAGCCTTATGTCAAGCGCGATGCGCCTGCTGGTGACAAGCCGCGCTTCGGGGCCAAGCCCGAAGGCTTCAAACCGCGTTCGGCAGGGTTCAAGTCGCATGGCGCGGCGGACGGCAAGCCAGCGCGCGCGGCAGGGTTCAAGTCGCACGGGGCAGAGGGCGGCAAGACATTCGCGCGGCCCAAACCTGCGGCACCAAGGGCGGATGCTGGGGATACGTCAAAGCGGTTCGTACCACCGCGCAAGCCGAAAGCGTAAGATTGAAATGGCCGCCTTCGGGCGGCCTTTTCATTGGGTTGTCAAGGCTTTAGCCGGGCCAGTAGTTCACAGTGCAGGCCGGGGGTGGCGACCAAAATGCCATTGCTGCGCGGCAGTTCGGCGTTGAAATGCAGGGGTGCGCCAAGGCGGTTGGTGACGGTGGCCCCTGCGCGGTCAGCGATCAGGGCACCGGCTCCGATGTCCCATTCCCACGCTTGGCGGAGCGAGATCATGCCGTCGAAAGCGCCGTCCGCCACCAGACACAACCGATAGGCGACAGATGCCCGGAAGTGGCGGGTGACGTCTGGGACTTCAGTCCAGAGGTCGGGGGCGAGCGTTGCCTTTGGAGTGAGCAGGGTCGCGCCGACGATACCTGCGCGATTGGAGCAGTGGATGGGTTGGCCGTTGCAAGTGGCGGGGCCGTTCAGCGTGGCGGCATACAGCCGGTCTTTGGCAGGAAGGTAGACGACGGCGGCGGTGACGATGCCATTTTGCGCCACGGCAAACGAGTGCGAAAAGCTGCTATCCTCGGCAATGAAGGCGCTGGTGCCGTCGATCGGGTCGATCAGGAACAAATGTTCACAATCGAGGCGCTCGTCGGTATCCGGCGTCTCCTCTGACAGCCAGCCGTAGCTGGGGCAGGCGGTGCGGAGGCGGTTGTGGAGCATGTCGTTGACGGCGATATCGGCCTCGGTCACGGGGCCCTCGCCGGGTTTTTCCCAAACTTTGGGCGACTGCTTCCAATAGCGCATGGCGATTTCGCCGCTGGCTTTTGCGGCGTCGATCAGCAGGGCTAGGTCATGCCCCGGCAAGGGTCAGACCTTCGACCAGCAGGCTGGGGACGCGGGTGGACAGGTGCGCCTTGGCGTCGTTGGCGGGGGTCAGGCGCATCAGCATGTCGCGCAGGTTGCCGGCGATGGTACATTCGTTGACCGGGTGCATGATCTGGCCGTTTTCGACCCAGAATCCGGATGCGCCACGCGAATAATCGCCGGTAGTCGCGCTGATCGTGGCACCGATCATCGACGTCACCAGCAGGCCGGTGCCCATGTCACGGATCAGGTCGGCGCGGCTGGCGCTGCCTTGGGTCAGGTCGATGTTGGAGGTCGACGGCGAGGGTGGCGAAGATGTGCCTCGCGAGGCGTTGGCGGTAGAGGGCATGTTGAGCTTGCGTCCCGTGCCGAGATCGAGGGTCCAGCCGGTCAGGATGCCGTTGTCGACGATGGCGCGGCGGGCGGTTGGCAGCCCCTCGCCGTCGAATGGGCGGGAGCCGGAAATGCGGGGGCGGTGGGGATCTTCGATCACGCTGAGGCCGAAGGGCAGAACTTGTTGGCCAAGGGCGTCGCGCAGCCACGACGCGCCACGGGCAATGGAGGAGCCGTTGATCGCGGACAGCAGGTGGCCGATCAGGGAACTGGCGACACGCTCGTCAAAAAGAACAGGAAAGGCGCCGGTCGGGGGTTTGGTCGAGCCTTTGCGTTCGAGGGTGCGCTGTGCTGCGAGGTGGCCGATTTCCTCTGCCGAGGGCATGTCGGCGGCGAAGATGCGGCCTTCGCCGGCCCAGTCACGTTCCATTCCAGTGCCGGTTCCGGTGAAGGCCACGGCAGAGGTGGACCGGGAGGTGCGGGCGTAGCCGCCGCTGAAACCGTTGGACGTCGCAAGGTGCATGTCGCGGCGGGACCAGCCGGCCGACGCCTCTACCTGGGTGATGCCGGTGCTTTCCAAAGCGGCGGCTTCGGCGCGGCGGGCTTGCGCTTCAAGGGTTTGCGGCAAGGGTTCCTCGGTCGGGTCGGCAAGGTCGAAGGCAGCAAGGTTCCAGCCTTTGGCGATCTGATCCGCGCCGGCAAGGCCCACGGTCGGATCGTCAGGCGCTTCTTGCGCCATTGCCACGGCGCGTTCGGCAAGGCGAGCAAAAGTGGCGGGCGAGATGTCGGAGGCGGAGACGCAGGCTTGCCTGCCGCCGATCAGCACGCGCAGGCCAACCTCTACCCCTTCGGAGCGTTCGGCTTGTTCCAACTTGCCTTGACGAATGTCGATGCTTTGCGATTGGCCGGACACCGCAAGTGCATCTGCCGCCTGTGCCCCCGCCTTTTTAGCCTCTGTCAGCAGGAGTTCGGTCAGGCGTTGCAGGTCATGCGGCATGGGGAGTTCCTTGTAGTCCAAGTCGGGTAGCCCAGGTTGGGCTTTTACCAGATATGGGCGTCTGATGGGCGACAGGCAAGGCAAAGGCCGCCCTGCAATTGCGGGCGGCCTTCAATTTGTCGGGGAGATTTATTGCAGCTGCTGGCCGTTGGCGAAGAAGTGCTTGTCCTTGAACTCCAACGTCGAGGTGATTTCGTCAGACGTGGTTGAGGTGTTGGCGAACATCGCCATCATCATGCGACCCTGCATGACCTGATCTTGCGGCAGCAGGCCCATCGCCACCAGTTTGTCGATCAAAGCGTTCACGCCAACTGCCTTGATGTCGATCTTGCCAGTGGGTGCAGGCACGCCAGAGAAGGTCGTCATGTCGGAATTGTCGAAGGTGAAAGCGCCGTTGCTGGTGACTTCGGCCCCGGCGATTTTCAGGTCTAGCTGGTTCAAATCGAGCGAGTTCAACAGGCCGGGAGGGGCATCGTTGCCCGCTTCAACATTGGCGGCGTCTGTCATGATGTCTTTGGTGATGGTCGCGGTGCCTTTGGTATCAAAGATCAGCGTGGCCGGGTCGTGCGGGATGCCGCCGGTCGGGTCGATCAGCGCCCAGACCGCATCGGAAACCTTGAGGTCGATGATCTTGGTCACAAACGCGAAATCGGCAGGCGTGTCGGATTTGGCGACCGGCATCAAGAGGTCAAACGCCAACTCGCCAAAGCCGAGCGTCAGGTCGGGAACCGGAATTTCTGGCGAGGTGATGGTCACGGAGGCGGTCTTGCTGCCCGAGGCGTAGTGCAGTTTGTTGGCGTCGAGCGTGACGGCCAGATCGCCGCTGCCAAAGCTGCCCGCGATCTTGGTCGGTTTGCCGGCATCGGTCGCATTGATGTCGAACGAGGTGGCACCGTGGGTGAAGCTGCCATCGAAGGCGAAACCGGCCTTGAGTGCCGCGTTAAGGTCGGTCATGTCACCACTGATGCCATCGACCGCGATTTTGCCGCCGAAGTCCGCGATGGAGGCGGTCATGTCAAAGGCGGATGCGCGGGTGGCGTCAGCGCCTTTGATCTTGATATCCAAGGATTTAGCAGAAAAATCCTCGGTGATTTTCTTGCCGGATTCGGCGCCTTCGACCAGATAGGTGCCGGTTGCGCCGGTCAGTTTGACGTCTGCAGAGGCATCGACAACCGAACCATCAGCGGGCTTCACGCTGTCGAGCGTTACACCGATTTCCGGGGCGTCGGTCTTGTAGCTGATCGCTTCGGGCGTGCCGCTGGCAGTGATGGTGGCGCCGGGCATGTTGGCGGTCAGGTTGACAGCTGTCGGGCCGGTGTCGGAGCCGCTTGGCGGAACGGACAGTGTGACCGGGTAGCTGTCGGGGAACACGATGCCGACGGTGCCGTCGCCATTATCCACGAAACTGACGGTATCAAAGGTGGCGGTGCCGCCCTTGTCGCCGTCGAATGCGATGGAAATGCCTTTGACGACCAACGCGTCGCCATCACGATTGGCGCTGTCAGCCGTTACCTTCTGACCCATCGACCCGGCGGCATCTTGCCACGCTTGCCACACATCTTCGGGCGTGACGTCGGCAAAGACTGCGGTAGACGTCAGCAACAGCGCGATCGCCGTGCCGGTTGTGAGTTTCCATTTCATCATAATGAACCGTCCCTATTTGGAAATTAATCCGGCGCAGCAAACATCTTGAGCCTTGCGCGGTCAAGGGATTCCCGCGTTTTAGGGCCGCTGTTCCGGCCTGACAGCCGCCATCGCTTGTGGCAGCACAAGAAAGAGCCTGCGGTGGGAGTAATTGGAAGAGGCCAATTACTCGCCGTAGGGAATCCAGATGGTTTTGACCTCTGTCGCGGCGCGCAGGAAGGGGCGACCCTCGCCTTCGGGGCCGAACCAGTCGCGGGCGCGGGCATGGTTCACCCAAGTGCGTTTGAGGTTTCCGGCGGCCTCTTTTTCGACCAGCGCCGAGATGGGTGTGGACGAGAAGGTCCAAACGGCGTCGACGTCAAGGTGACCGGCGAGAGGTTTGGCAAGCTCGGCATGTGGGCCGGTGACGATGTTGACGACGCCTGCGGGCAGGTCGGAGGTCTCTAAGATCTGGTAGAAGTCGGTGGCGGCCAATGGGCAGGTTTCAGACGGGACCAGGATGGTGGTGTTGCCCATCGCGATTGCCGGGGCCATGAGGGAAATGAGGCCAAGGAGCGGTGCTTCGTCAGGGCACAAGGCGCCGATGACACCACAGGGTTCGTTCATGGCGAGGGCAACGCCCCGGATCGGCACGGATTTGACCGCGCCGTCGAACTTGTCGGCCCACGCGGCGTAGGTGAACAGGCGCTGGATTGACGCTTCGACCTCTGCATCGCCGGATTTCCCAGTCAGGTCGCGGATGCGCTGGCCAAATTCGGCGGCGCGAGCGGACAGATTTTCCGCGATGTAGAACAGGATTTGCGCGCGGTTGTGGGCGGTGGATTTGGCCCAACCTTTGGCGGCATGGGCAGCCTCTACCGCGTTGCGGATGTCCTTGCGGTTGCCAAGGCCGACGTGGCCGAGGAGTTTGCCTTTGGGGCTGTAGATGGCCTTGGAATAGCCGCCGTCGGGGCGGGCTTGCTTGCCACCGATGAAGAGTTTGGCGGTGCGGTCGAGGCCGACAATTTCCGGCGTAGTGGGTTCGGGGAAGGCTTTGGTTTGGGGCAGAGAGTTGGTTTTGAGTTTGGGTTTGAGGTAGGCGAGCAAGCCTTCCCAGCCGCCCTCGCGCCCGAAACCGGATTCGCGGACACCGCCAAAACCTGCTGCGGCGTCGAACAGATTGGTGGCGTTGACCCAGACGACCCCGGCTTTCAGCTTGGGCGCGATGTCGAGGGCGAGGTTGATATTCTCGGTCCAGACGGTTGCTGCCAGGCCGAAGCGCGTGTTGTTGGCAAGTTCCACCGCCTCTGACGGGGTGCGGAAGGTCATCGAGACCAGAACGGGGCCGAAGATTTCTTCCTGCATCAGGGTCGAGGCTGCGGACAGGCCGGTGATCAGGGTTGGCGGATAGAAACAGCCGACCGGAATTGCCGTTGCGGCGCGGTAGATTTCGCCGTCTTTGCAGGCGTCGACCATGCTGGTGATCGTGGCAAGCTGGACCGGATCAACGACCGCGCCGACGTCGATGCATTTATCGAGCGGATCACCCAAGCGCAGGCCATCCATCCGGCGTTTCAGTTTTTCATGAAAGCGGTCCGCGACGCCTTCCTGCACCAGCAGACGCGAGCCAGCGCAGCAAACCTGACCGGAATTGAACCAGATTGCGTCAACCAGCCCTTCGATGGCTGAGTCCAGATCGGCGTCGTCAAAGACGATGTAGGGGGATTTGCCGCCGAGTTCGAGCGTCAGGGCTTTGCCGGTGCCAGCGGTCGCCTCACGGATTTTGCGGCCAACGGGGGTGGAGCCGGTGAAGGCGATCTTGTCGATGCCGGGATGGGCGACCAAGGCCGCACCGGTTTCGCCATCGCCGGTGACGATGTTCAGGACACCTTTGGGCAGGCCGGCCTGTTGGCTGAGGTCAGCGAACAGGAGGGCGGTCAGGGGGGTGTATTCGGCGGGTTTCAGGATGATCGTGTTGCCTGCGGCGAGGGCAGGGGCGACTTTCCATGCGAGCATCAGCAGCGGGAAGTTCCACGGGATGACCGCGCCACAGACCCCCAAAGGTTGCATGTCAGGGTGTTCCGAGGGCAGCAGTTGGGCGAGGCCCGCGTGGTAGTAGAAGTGACGGGCGACCAGCGGCACGTCAATGTCGCGGCTTTCGCGGATGGGTTTGCCGTTGTCCATAGTCTCCAAAACCGCGAACAGGCGGGATTGTTTCTGGACGAGGCGGGCTAAGGCGTAAAGGATCTTGGCGCGCTGGTGGCCGGAAAGGCCCGCCCATTTCGGTTGAGCGCGGCGGGCGGCGGTAACGGCTTTGTCGAGATCGGCGGCAGTGCCTTGTGTGACGTCCGCGAGGGTCTTGCCTGTGGCGGGGTTCTTGGTGGCGAAAGTATCGCCGGGGGTAGTGAATGCGCCGTCAATCCAGTGGCCGAAGCGGTTTTTGTGCACGGCCAGCCACGCCAAAACCTCTACATTGCTCTCGGGGGCGGGGCCGTATTCCATGCTGTCAAAGATGTCGCGGATCGTCATGGTTTATCCCATCGCATGGCGGTTGGCGGCAGAGTAGCGGCCGGTTAGATAGTGTTCGAGTTGGCGTTCGATGTCACCCAGCAGACTGGATGCGCCAAAGCGGAACAGGTCGGGTTGCAGCCACGGGTGGCCAAGTTCGTCTTTCATCAGCGCAAGATACAGCAGCGAATCCTTGGCCTTGGAAATACCGCCCGCCGGCTTGTAGCCAACCTTGATGCCGGTGCGATCCTGATACTCGCGGATGCAGCGGATCATGGTTAGCGTCACAGGCAAGGTGGCGTTGACGGTTTCCTTGCCGGTCGAGGTCTTGATGAAATCGGCGCCGCCCATCATGCAGACAAGGCTGGCACGAGCGACGTTGCGAAGGGTGCCAAGTTCGCCGGTGGCGAGGATCGCTTTCATATGGGCGTCACCACAGGCAGCGCGCATCTCGCGGGTTTCGTCGTACAGGGCTTGCCAGTTTTGGGTCAGGACGTGGCGGCGCGAGATGACGATGTCGATCTCTTTCGCGCCCGATTTGACAGACTCGCCAATTTCGGCAATGCGAAGGTGGTAGGGCGACAGACCGGCGGGAAAACCGGTAGAGACGGCGGCGACGGGGATATTCGTACCTTCTAACGCGCGGACGGCAGTTTCAACCATCTCGTGGTAGACGCAGACCGCGCCGGTGGTCAGACTTGGCATCCCAAGCTGGTCGAGCATGGATTGGGCGACAGGTTGGCGGGCTTTGGCGCACAGACGCCTGACGCGGCCAGCGGTGTCGTCACCGGAAAGGGTGGTCAGGTCGATCATAGAGACGGCTTTCAGCAGCCATGCCGCCTGAAACTCTTTCTTCACCGACCGCCTGCCGCCAAGCGTCGTAGCGCGGCGTTCGATGGCAGAGGTGTTGGCCTGCACCGAGGCGACCCAGTCAAGGTCCAGCACCATGCCGGGATTGCGGGCGTGGGCAAGTTGCAACTGGGTCTTGGCGGGGACGGTCAGGGTTTGCATGAGCGAGGCTCCGAATGGACGTGGCAGGTTTGCACTCCTGCGGAGGTGGTGGCAAGCCGCGTGGCGATATTTTACCGGATGGTCAAGGAATTTTGCGGCCACGGCGCTTGAAGTCGGGATAGGGCGTACCGTCCTTGTGGGTGTAGATCGCGGGTTTTCCAGAGGCGGGGGCAAGCATGTCGATGTCGGAATAGGTGCAGTCGTCGCCTTTGACGCGGGTGCCAACCTCTAGCACCACGGCATCGTGGGGGGACAGGTTGCGAAGGCAGTGGCCGTTGTTGTCGCCCGCCTTGAAACCCGCCGCATCGCCAGTGCCCAAAAGTTCGGAGCTGCTGTCGGTAACAAGCGTGACTTCACCGAGCAGCACATAGATGAATTCGTCGCCCTTGGAATGCCAGTGCCGCTGGCTGGACCAAGCGCCGGGAGGCAGGCGGAGCAGGTTGACGCCGAACTGGGTCAGGCCAGCCGCGTCGCCAAGCTTTTTGCGTTCGCGGGACAGGCAGGGTTCGTCGTAGGGCGGCGGGTAAAAGGTGCCGAGCACGGTTTGCACAACGGCAATGTCGATTTTGCGGGACATGATGGCCTCCGGGACTGCCGGATCAGCATCGCATTCCGAAGGTGGGCCATGCAAGCGAAGTGTAACAAGAGCCTCCGGCGGAAGTATTTGGCAAAGGCCAACTCGGCAGGCCAAGTTGCCCCGGTCGCGTGTGAAGCTCTCACATGGGTTGTAGTGACCCCGTGGGCCAGAGCGCGCTTTGCTTGCAGTTGCTTTTTTGAAAATACTCCCGCCGGAGGCTCTTTTTTGTCGCATAACGACACTCGCAAGCGAAAAGTGCCCGTAAGGGAGCGATGAGCGGTTGGTCAGGCGCTGCGGGCGGCGGCGTTCTGGTCGATCAGGTATCGTTGGCTGAGCGGAATGGCGGCGGCACCCAGAGAGCGGGCCTGTGCACCGACGGTTCCCTCGCGAACCTGTGGCGGGGCGATGCCGGACAGATCAAGGCGGGAAAGCGCCAGAGCGGTGCGTTTGGTGACTTCGGCGCGGACGGCGGTGGGCATCCAGCCGTCGATCAGGACCGCCTCCAATTCCAGCAGGGTTGCGGCGGACAGGATGGCGCTGGCCAGACCCTCTGCGGCAAGGTCCAGCCAGGCCGAAAGCACCGCGTCCGAAACCTGCCAGTGGTCGGGTCGTTCCCACAAGTGGTCCGAGGATTCGCCCGCAGCCTCCATCATATCGGCCAGCACCGACATGGACGCGCTGTCGAACAGGCGGCGGATGCGGCCGTCAGGACCGGGAACGGGAATCGGGCCGACCCCGGCGGCGTTGCCGGTGCGACCCAGAAAAAGCTGACCGTTCAGGACAAGGCCACCGCCAATGAACGTGCCGAAATAGAAATACAGGAAATCCTTGGGCCGCTCGCCAGTGCCAAAAACCAGCTCTGCCCCGCAGGCGGAGGTTGCGTCGTTCTGCAGATAAACCGGCATGCCGCTGACGGCAGCCAGTTCCGATTGGATGTCACGGTCGCGCCAGGCATCCATTTCGGACTGCGGCGCGCCAATCGCCTGAACCCAGCTCCACAATTGGAACGGCATTGCTACGCCCATACCGCCGATCCGGTCACGCTGGTTGGGCGGCAGAACAGAGATCAAGCCAGGCAACGCCTCTGCCACGAAGGCGATTACGGCGCTTGGCGTCGGGTAGCGAT
>JBDSXE010000379.1:0-4318 GCA_039926325.1 Paracoccaceae bacterium
CGGATTTCATTGTTTTTGATGATGACTTTTCTACTTGGATGACTTATTCAACTGACCGTCCGTTGGTAATTATTTCTAGATGCGAAAATTGCGGCGCGAGCGCAGATATCGCTGGCATATCAGACACTTTTTGGCGTGAGTATTTCTCAGATAACATTAACGCTGCTGCCAAAGGCAGCAGCAGCAACTACGTGGAACTTTTCAACAAAATATTCCTTCCAAGATTGCCCGGATTTTCTGAAATTTCGGCCAAGCATGAGATTCGCCTTCACAGCTCGTGACCCAGCACCCCCACCCGGTGAACCTCTGCTTCGTGCTCGTGCTTCAACTCTTCGGCATGCAGCCACTTGGCCTCCTGTGCCGCATGTTCCTATTCCGCCTCCCGGCTCTTCTGCAGGGCTTCGGCACGTTGGACCTGTCCCGTTTCCGCTCCGGTCAGATTGTCAGGTTGGGCGGCCTTTCGTTCGAATGCCACGGGGCTTTTCCAACCCAAGGCTGAGTGTCTGGGGCGTGGGTTGTAACATAGCCATTGCCCGCGACCTGATCCGCAACGGCACCCGCGGCCGCTTCTACAACGTCGTCGATCTGGTCAACCGGCTGGAGACCGAGGCCCGCGGGGGCAAACAAGGCCGCCTGGCTGATTACCTGAACCGCCTCGACTTCATTATCCTGGATGAGCTTGGCTATCTGCCCTTCGCCCAAGCTGGCGGACAGTTGCTGTTCCACCTCATCAGCAAGCTTTACGAGCGCACCTCCGTCATCGTCACCACCAACCTCGCCTTCGGCGAATGGCCAACGGTCTTCGGCGACGCAAGATTGACTACCGTGCTGCTCGACCGCCTGACCCATCACTGCGAGATCGTCGAAACTGGCAAGGAGTCCTGGCGCTTCACAAACCGCGCCTGACCCCGATCAAGGCCTGACCCGACTTCACAACCTGATCACTTCCGTCGCCTCAGGCCCCGATCTCCGTAGTGCTAAAGGGATCAAATTTGGACGCCGATAAAGGGTCAGTATTGGACGCCGATTGACAGCGAACGACGCCTTTGATCCCCAGGGTGCACATCAACCGCTCGACCGCGCATCGGGCAACACCCTCATCCTCCTGCCGCAGAACGTGCCAAATCTTGCGCGCGTCGTAGAGTTTGCGGTTGTCCTCCCAAGCCCCACCGATCTTGCGGCTCTGGGCGGTATCGGCCTGAGCCCCGCACGATGCTCCGTCAAGATCACGCGCATCGGCCCGACGCAGCCCTCGATTCTTACGCTCAAGCTCTGTGATCCGCCATTCTCGGCGCTGGCGGGCCCCGGCCGTTCGCCGCCATCGCGCTGTATCTGGCGGACCCAAGTGCGAAGGCCGCCCAGCGAACATCCCAATTTGCCGGCAATCGCATTCAGCGCCGCAGCTTCGGTCAGATATTCGTCGCGGTGTTCCACCTTGGCACAATGATACCCTCTGGGGCGGTCACATCATCAGAGGCGTCTCAAAGTAAGTGCAGGGGGCTGCGCCGTCCCGCCGCCGAATTCGTTCTAACCAGACAGCGATGAACATATTTGTGTCAAGCGCGGCATAGGCGGTAGCGTATCAGTCGCGCGTACCCAGTCCAGAAACGCCTGACAGCGCCGGGCGATCTTGACGTCGTGGTTCTGGGCAATGTCGGCTAGGGGATGGGCCAGAAATGGATTGTCAAATCGGTCCATCGTCGTGCGGACGTACGACACCGCAGCTTCCGCCATTCCATGCTCGGCAAAACCGGGAATAACCTCGTCATTGTAAAGTGAGAGAAGTTTCTGACGTATGTCGGGATCAAGCAGGATTTGCCGCACCGTTTCTGCCGGGTTGCGAGCCTCGTCGATCCAAAGCTTGGCAAGGTAGGTATGGCCGAGGTTCAAGATATGCAGTTTCAAGCGCATGAAAGGCTCAATATCGGGTGTTGGAACTACCGATGGGTGCGTGAAAGGCAAAATCGTGCCCGGCGCGTACTCGATAGCCCAAAGCGCGTAGGGCTCAGCAACGGCACCTATCGGGTCAAGCGCCAAGGGCACGATGCGGTCGACGAGCGTGTTGCAGATCGTGACTGAATTTTCCAACCATTCGCCAAACTCGCGGGAGACCGACCAATCCTCTGCCAATCCGGTCAGCGCCCGGCGCAACACCGCGCCATTGAACGCGACCAGCTCGCAAGGCAGGACCAGCAACGGCTTCGCCCCGGCTGCGAAGCGCGCGGACAGAAGCGCAAGCAGTTTTGCGGGAAAGCTCGTCGGAATGCCGGATGGGCCAAAGTCCCGGATGCGGTCTGACGGCGGGATGTCATAACCGGTTTCGCCCACGTTGGAGATGACAATTTCAGTCTCCGACGCAAATACCGTCAGCAATCGCGGCCAGTCGTCAATGGCGGACAATGTGGCGGTCACGCTGGTCACCACATGGGTATGCTGCACCATCCGACCTTCGACCACACCGCGAACTTCCACCGGAAAACCCTCGGGCCGCGCGAGGTAGGACAAACGCCCAGCCCGTTCCAGTCCCGGCGAAATCTTTACGACGGTGATTGGCCCGATGTCCTGACCCTCCTGTCGGGCCTGATGCACGAAAAGATCGGCATGCGCCTGCAGAAATCGGCTGGTCCCGAACTGAAGAATGCGCTTGGGCAATCAGGCCACCTCGACCAGGGCCTTGATCAGCCCGTCTTTATGTTTTGACCAGTATGGCAGATTCTGTGTCACATCGTTCAGCGAGGTCCGGTGGGTCAGCAACTGGTCAGCCGGCACCTCGCCAGAGCGAATGCTGGCGATGACATGGGCGAAATCCGCCTCGGTGGCATTGCGGCTGGCCATCAGGGTGATCTCGCGCTTGTGGAACTCGCTGTCAGCGAAGGTGATATCGTCTTTGATCAACCCGGCAAACACATAGGTTCCGCCATGCGCGACCAACGAAAAACCGCGTTCCATCGAGGCGCGGTTGCCGGTCGCGTCGAACACGACGTCAAAGCCAACGCCTTTTGTGGCTGCCGCAACTGCCGGGGGAAAATCGGCATCGGCCAGCAGCGTCGCGGTCAAAGGAAACGTGCCACCTGCCAGCGCTAGTCGAGCGGCGTCGGTGTCTGCCAAAGTCACCGCAGCGCCGGCAATTCCCGCCATGATCGTCACGGCGAGCCCGATTGGCCCCGCACCCACAACCAGGACCGCCCGGCCTTTGATATCCCCCGCCCGCCGCACCGCATGGGCACCAATGGCCAGAAATTCCACGGTAGCTGCCTCATCTAAGGTCAGCCCCTCGACCGCCATTACATTGCTTTCGGGAACCGACAGGTATTCGCACATGCCGCCGTCCTTGTGCACACCCAGCACCGCGATGGCCATGCAGCAGTTCGGTTTGCCTTGGGAACAGGCGTGGCAAATTCCGCAGGCGATGTACGGGATGACCGTTACAATTTGACCGGGCACGAACGCGCTGCCCTTTTGCACTGCCTCCACCGTCCCGGACAGTTCATGACCTATCAATCTGGGATAGGTCAGGAAGGGATGCTGACCGGCGTAGATGTGGAAATCGGTGCCACATATCCCGGCGCGCCGTATACGGATCAGCACCTCGCCTTCCATGCGGTCCGGCAGGTTTCGGCTGACCAGTTCAATCTGGCCCGGTGCGCCGACGACGACCGCCTTCATCTGATTGGTCATGTATGTCTCGGTTTCATGTTGGCCACGGCGAAGCACTTGGCATGCTGGGCGGCTAGATATTGACTGTCAGGCGTTGTTCAGGCCCCGGTCTGACGGCGTTTTTGCACGTTGTCCAGATAGACGACAAGCGCGATCAACAGACCCTCGACCACCATTTCCCAGAACGGATCGATGTCCAGCAGAACGGCGCCATTTCCCATAGTTGTGAAAAGAACTGCCCCCGCGACCGTTCCCAGCACCGTGCCCCGCCCGCCGAACAGGCTGGCACCGCCAACCACCGCCGCCGCAATGGCCTGCAGTTCGTAGGCATTGGCCATCGATGGCGTGGCCACGCTCAGGCGCGATACCAGCAGCACTGCGGCGAGGGCAGAAAGCCCCGACGAGATGACATAGGCGACAACCATGATGCGGAAGGTCGGAATGCCCTGCCGTCGTGACGCCTCGGCGTTTGACCCCAACGCGTAAAGATATCGCCCGGTTCGGGAATAGCGAAGCAGGTAATGCACCACCGCAGCAACGGCGAGCATGGTCCAGAACAGGTTCGGGATGCCCAGAAATTCGCCTTTGGCAAAGGTCTTGATCTCTGGCGGCAGGCCACCAATCGTCATCCCGCCAGACATCAGCAATGCTACGCCCCGGT
>JBDSXE010000380.1:0-2957 GCA_039926325.1 Paracoccaceae bacterium
CAACAATGCCTTGTTCGGCGCCCTCGAATCCAACCTGACCCACAAAATCACCCGCCTGCCGCTGCACATCAACGACCCCGCCTTCGCCGCCGCCTGCGTGCAAGCCTACCGAGAGATCACATAAATGCCCGCCATCCCCCGCGCCCAAATCCTTGCCAAACTTCGTGCCCAAATTGCCCAAGGTGTCCCGATCATCGGCGGCGGCGCAGGCACAGGCCTGTCGGCAAAGTCCGAAGAGGCTGGCGGCATCGACCTGATCATCATCTACAATTCCGGCCGCTACCGCATGGCCGGACGCGGCTCTGCCTCGGGACTGCTCGCCTACGGCAACGCCAACGAAATCGTCAAGGAAATGGCTGTTGAAGTCCTCCCCGTCGTCAAACACACCCCCGTTCTGGCCGGCGTCAACGGCACCGACCCGTTCATCCTAATGGAGCCTTTCCTGAACGATCTCAAACGCATGGGCTTCTCCGGCGTGCAAAACTTCCCGACCATCGGCCTGTTCGACGGCACCATGCGCCAAAGCTTCGAGGAGACGGGAATGGGCTACGGGCTAGAGGTGGACATGATCGCCGCCGCCCACGGCCTTGACCTGCTGACCACGCCTTACGTGTTCAACCCGGACGAGGCGACGGCCATGACCAAAGCCGGGGCCGACATCGTCGTCGCACATATGGGCGTTACGACCGGGGGTGCCATCGGTGCCACCTCCGCAAAAACCCTCGCCCATTGCGTCACCGAAATCGACGCCATCGCCAAAGCGGCCCGCCGCGTTCGCGACGACGTTATCATCCTATGCCACGGCGGCCCCATCGCCATGCCCGACGACGCAGGCTACATCCTTCAAAACGCCGCGACCTGCCACGGCTTCTACGGCGCGTCCTCAATGGAACGACTGCCGGTGGAAACCGCCATCGCCGCCCAAACCCGCGCCTTCAAATCTCTGACACGCAAACGCTGACACCGAAGTTGATTTTTTTAACCCCGGCGATGAGACAGTTTTTGCACATGCGAGGGAAGAGATCATGACCGATAGCGCCGTTGTTTCAGACCCGTCAACTTGGCCACCAGAGATGGATGCCGTCATCGCAGCCCCGAAAAACCATAAAGTCCTGTTCGAAAATGACCGCGTCAGCGTCCTCGAAGTCATCCATGACCCGGATGAAGAGGAACCCGTTCACCACCACCGCTGGCCTTCGATCTTCGTGCTGGATCAGGTGGCAGGCCCGATCCACGACTTCTCGCCTGATGGCGCGCAGATGCCGCCCAACCATGACGTGATCGCTGCCCTTGATGCGTGGGATGGTCAGGGGTGTCTTGTCGTCAAAATGGCCCCGCAGCCTGCCGGACGTGTCCTGAACGCCTCGGGTAAACCGCTGAATGGCATCCGGGTAGAGATGAAAATGTAACCACCACGCCAGCCGCATCGACACGTCGCCGCAACAGCGTGACCCAGACTGCTGCCGCGCGAAACGACAAATGCTGCCCCTGAAAGGACTGCCCATGCCGAAATCCCCCTACTTCACCCACCCCGATCAGGTCGCAGCCTTCGGCTTCGACTGGGGCCAGCTTGCCCTGACCGTCGCCCCCGAAGTCAACTCCGCCCAACGCTTTTCGGGCGGTATCGTCACCGTCAAGCCCGGCATGGGCCACAGCCGCCACAACCATCCGGGCGCTGAGGAAATCATCCTCGTCCTCGCAGGCCACGGCCAGCAGATGGTCGAGGATGACGCGGGCAATCCCATCACTCAGGATGTCGGCCCGCACACCACGATCTACGTCCCTGAAAGCCGCTATCACGCGACGCTGAACACCGGCACCACGCCCATGACTCTTTTCGTCGTCTACTCACCCGCCGGCCCCGAACTGGCCCTGCGCGACCTGCCCGATTTCAGGCTGATCCCGCCCAAAGGCTGATCCATACAATTTGACTCAAATTTCGGTTCATCTTTTCACAAATATCCCACAGGGGTCCGGGGGTGTGAAACCCCCGGCGGCCAGCCACGAACGCCAGCTTTCAAGTCCTTAAATTCGATTAACGTAGCCTGCCAAGTCATTGCTACAAAACGATATCCCGGAATGTCCAAATCTGGACACTCAGATCCCGCCCCGGTTCCACCCCCGCCCGCGTGACCCGAACATCTCATACCCGGTTGCCGTCACCGCCACGGTATCCTCGATCTTCAGATACCCCCGCCGCGGATGCATCATCGTCGTCTCGACCGACAGAACCATTCCCGCCTCCAGCCTCCGCCCCGCATCGACCCCGTCGTAAGCGACCGGATGATTGGTCATCAAAAACGGCACCTCATGCGTGATCAATCCCATCCCGTGCGCGAAGAAATCGTTGCACTTTGCCGATGGCCCCGACTTCCGGACCACCTCCGCCGCCTCGATCACCACGCCACCCTCAACCCCCTCGCGGATCACGGAAAACGCCGCCTGCTGAACCCCCTCGATTTCCGCCAGCAAATCCACCAGTTCGGCATCCGGCTCGCCCAAAATCCCGACCCGGCACAGATCGCCGATATAGCCGTGATAGTTGCCGCCGCTATCAATCGACATTACCTCGCCCCGCTGCCAGACCTGACCCGAGGATGCCCGGTTATGGCTGCTTCCCAGCGTCAGCAGGCAGTAATCGAAATGCAGCCCACGCTTGACCTCTTGCTGGCGCAACTCCTCGATGATCCGCGCTTTCGACCAGCCTGCGCCTGCCGCCGAAATCGTCGCCATCATCGCGTCCGTGATCAGCTCCGAAGCCTGCCGCAGCAACGCCAGCTCCGCCGGGGTCTTGATCGCCCGCATCTGTTCAAGCATTCCCGTCGCATCGACCAAAGACCCGGAAACGCCCGCCGCCAACACCTGATAGGCGTCCACCGGCAGAAACCCCGGTTCAATCCCGATCCTCAACCCGGCCGCGCCAATCTTGCCAAGATGTGCCACGGCCAGCCGCGCCG
>JBDSXE010000381.1:0-2807 GCA_039926325.1 Paracoccaceae bacterium
CATCGAGGGGCTGGGAGCCAAGCAAATTGAGATGTTTTTCAAGGATACGGATCTGCCTGTCTGCGCCCCAGCCGACATTTTTACGCTTGGATCAAGGGACGCGGCTAACCCGTTGAAAAAACTAAAAAACCGCGACGGGTTTGGCGATAGGTCGGTAATGAACCTGTTCGCCGCGATCGAGGCCAAGCGCGTCATTCCGCTGGATCGGCTGATATTTTCGCTTGGCATCCGGCATGTGGGCGAGGCGGCTGCAGGGCTGTTGGCCCGCCACTATTCCAGCTGGACCGTCTTTGAACAGGCTATCACGCATGCGGTTCCGGGGTCGCAGGAATGGGCGGAGCTGACGGCGATTGATGGCGTAGGCGATGTGCTGGCAGGCAGCCTGACTGCCGCGTTTCGCAATCCGGCGGAGAGGGGGGCGATTGACGCGCTGGTTGCCCACCTGACAGTGCAGCCGGTTTTCGCGCGGGCTCCGGTAAATTCAAGTGTTGCGGGCAAGACGGTGGTTTTCACCGGCACCCTGGAAAAGATGAGCCGGGCCGAAGCCAAGGCGCGGGCCGAGGCGTTGGGGGCAAAGGTTGCGGGGTCAGTCAGCGCGAAAACTGATCTGGTGATTGCGGGTCCGGGCGCGGGGTCCAAGGCCAAGTCGGCAGAGGCGCTTGGCATCAAGATCATCGACGAGGACGAATGGCTGGTACTAGCGGGTTCAGCATGAGCCGACCGGAGCTGCTGTTTCCCCTGTTCGCTGGACTTGAAACACTGGACGGGATCGGCCCCAAGACCGCAAAGGCCTTCGCGGGTTTGGGGGTGACTTGGCCGAAGGATTTGCTTTTCCTGTTGCCGCATTCAGGCATGGACCGATCACGCAAAACCTCGGTGCGCGATGTCGCACTGCCTACCACCGTGACGGTCGAGGTGGAGGTTGGCGGTCATTTTCCGCCCCGCGCCAAAGGGCGGCCCTACCGTGTGATGGTGCGTGATGCGGGGTTGGAGTTCCAACTGGTATTTTTTCATGCGCGAGGGGATTTTCTGCAAGGTTTGTTGCCGACCGGTCAGCGGCGACTGGTGTCGGGGCGGGTGGAGTTGTTCGACGGCATCGCCCAGATGGTCCACCCCGATCACGTTTTGCGGACTGACGAGGCTGTAAATTTGCCGGAGTACGAACCGGTCTATCCCCTGACCGCAGGCTTGACGCAAAAGCTGGTGACGAAGGTTGTGGCGGGCGCGTTGGAGCGTAGCCCGGTCTTGCCGGAATGGATTGATCCTGGCCTAAAGGCACGTGAGGGCTGGCCAGATTGGCGTACAGCGATTGGCGCGGTGCATGCACCGGTGGGTGCGACAGACATCGCCTTTAACCATCCGGCCCGGCTGCGGCTGGCGTACGACGAGTTGTTCGCCCATCAACTGACGCTCTCAATGGCGCGTGCGTCGATGCGTCGCGGCAAGGGGCAATCCTCGCGCGGCACCGGAGTTTTGCAGGATAACATACTCAGAAGCCTGCCTTATGCCCCCACCGCCGCGCAGGTTCGGGCGTTGGCAGAGATCGCTGCCGACATGACGTCGCCGCTGCGGATGAATCGGTTGCTGCAGGGCGATGTCGGATCCGGGAAAACACTGGTGGCGTTCCTTGCGCTGCTGATCGCGGTCGAGGCGGGCGGGCAGGGTGTCATGATGGCCCCGACCGAGATTTTGGCGCGCCAACACAGCGAAGGACTGCAGTCGTTGGCTAGGGCGGCGGGTGTGCGACTGGAACTGCTGACCGGGCGGGACAGGGGCGCGGATCGCCAAGCCAAACTGGAAGACCTTGCGGCGGGGCGCATAGACATATTGGTCGGGACGCACGCCGTGATACAAAAAGATATCGAATTCAAGGATTTGCGGCTGGCGGTGATCGACGAACAGCACCGTTTCGGCGTCGCGCAACGCATGGAACTGGGGATAAAAGGCGGGGCGGCTGATGTGTTGGTGATGACTGCGACGCCCATTCCGCGCTCGCTGGCATTGGCGTCCTATGGCGATATGGATGTGTCCGTGCTGGACGAGAAACCCGCAGGGCGCAAACCAATCCGCACGGCGTTAATTGCGGCTGACCGGATGGACGAAGTGGTCGCCCGCTTGCAAAAAGCAGTGGCCGAGGGCGCGCAGGCGTATTGGGTGTGCCCCTTGGTCGAAGATTCGGAGGTACTGGATTACGCGAGTTCCGAAGCGCGATTTGCGGCTTTGCGCGCAGCTTTGGGCGACGGCGTGGTGGGGATGGTGCATGGGCAGCTGCCGGTGGGCGAAAAGGATGCAGCGATGGCGGCGTTTGTCGCCGGGCGGACCAAGGTTTTGGTGGCGACGACGGTGATCGAGGTGGGTCTCAACGTACCCAATGCGACGATCATGGTCATCGAACGGGCCGAGACGTTTGGACTGGCGCAACTGCACCAGTTGCGGGGCAGGGTGGGGCGCGGATCGGCAGAGTCGACTTGTTTGCTGCTGTATCAGGCGCCCCTTTCCGAAAGCGGTGAGCGGCGTTTGAAGGTGATCCGTGATACCGAGGACGGGTTCCGGATTTCCGAAGAAGATCTGGCGATGCGGGGTGCGGGCGATCTGATCGGCACGGCGCAGTCGGGGTTGCCGCAATTCCGTATTGCCGATCTGGAGCGGCAGGCGGGTCTGATGGCAGTGGCGCAAAGCGATGCACGTACGCTGCTGACAAACGATCCCGATCTGGTCAGCCCGCGTGGACAGGCCGCGCGGTTGCTGTTGTGGCTGCTCAACCAGGATCGGGCGATCAAACTGCTATCGGTCGGGTAGAGCTGATT
>JBDSXE010000382.1:0-3407 GCA_039926325.1 Paracoccaceae bacterium
GGTGCCCACGCTGGCGTCAAGGCGCTGTGGCCCGGCGTGGTCGAGGCGTTCGAACTGATCGGATCAACCCAAGTCCAGGGCCGGTGCACGATGGCGGGCAACCTGTGCAACGGTTCGCCTGCGGCGGATTCGGTGCCTGCGATGGTGGCGGCCGGGGCGGTGGCGCGGATCGTCGGGCCAAAAGGCGCGCGGGATTGCCCGGTGCAGGACATTCCGGTTGGTCCGGGAAAGCTGTCGCTGGCGAAGGGGGAAATCATCACCTCGATCTTGCTTCCGGGTAGGCCGGCGCGGTCTGGTGACGCCTATTTGCGGTTCATTCCGCGGACCGAAATGGATATTGCCGTAGCTTCTGCCGGGGTTAGCCTGACTTTGGATGCGGCTGGCACGATTACCGCCGCCCTTGTGGTGCTGGGGGCAGTGGCACCGACGGTTCGACTGGTGGAGGCTGCAGGTGCCGCCATCATCGGCACCAAACTGGACGACGCCGCGCTGTCGGCGCTGATGCAGGCGGCGTCTGCCGCGTGCAGTCCAATTGACGACAAACGCGGCACCATCGCGTTCCGTACCCAAGTTGCGGGCGTGCTGGCGAAACGCGCTGCCCTGATTGCTTATTCCCGTGCCGGAGGTTCGAAATGAAAACCATCCACGTTTCCACCAAGGTCAATGGCGACACGATGGAGTTCGTCTGCGGACCCGACGAGTCGCTGCTGGACGTGCTGCGGAACCGACTTGGCCTGACCGGTGCCAAAGAAGGCTGCGGCACCGGCGACTGCGGCGCGTGTTCCGTGACGCTGAATGGCCGTTTGGTCTGCTCTTGTCTGGTGCTGGGTGCCGAGGTTCAGGGCGCGGAGATCGGCACAGTCGAGGGCATCGCCACCGAAGGCGCGCTGCATCCGTTGCAGCAGGCGTTCATCGACCATGCAGCCTTGCAATGCGGTATCTGCACGCCGGGGATCCTGGTGGCCGCCAAAGCGTTGCTGGATCGCAATCCGGATCCGACCGACACCGAACTGCGCTATTGGCTGGCGGGCAACCTGTGCCGCTGCACCGGCTATGACAAGATCATCACGGCCGTTCAGGCCGCCGCGCAAAAGATGAGGGCTGCCTGATGGACACCGGAACCAAACGCACGTTCAAGGTTGTCGGCACCAGACCGCCGCGCCCCGATGGCATCGACAAGGTCACGGGCCGCGCCATGTATGGTGCCGATGTCAGCGCGCCGGGGATGTTGACCGGCCTGATCCTGCGCTCGCCCCACGCCCATGCCGAGATTATGTCGATTGACACATCGGCGGCAGAGGCGTTGCAGGGCGTCAAGGCGGTCGTGACGAGCAAGGATTTCGTGTATCAGGACGACGATTACTTCCGCGATGTGCAGGAAAACTGCCTGGCGACCACCAAGGCGCTGTACGATGGTCACGCAGTTGCCGCAGTCGCCGCCGTAAGCCCGGCAGTCGCAAAGGCTGCGCTGAAGCTGATCAAGGTCACCTACAGGAAACTGCCGCATGTCACCGATGTTGACGCCGCGATGCGCCCTGACGCTCCTGTGGTTCAGGATGGCCGCAGTCTGGAAACCGTGCCGGCGGGCATGTCAGCTAATGTGACCCATCACAGCGAGTTTGGCCACGGCAACCTCGCCGCTGGGTTCGCGAAGGCTGACCTGATCGTCGAGCGCAGCTTTACCACCGCCGCCACCCATCAGGGCTATATCGAACCGCATGCCTGCCTTGCCTCGATGACCGCAGATGGCAAGGCCGACCTGTGGTGCTGCACTCAAGGGCAGTACAACGTCCGCACGCTATGTTCCGCGATGCTGGGGCTGGAGGCGAGCCAGTTGCGCGTCACGGCATCGGAAATCGGCGGCGGGTTTGGCGGTAAGACGACGGTGTTCATTGAACCCGTGGCGCTGGCGCTGTCGCGCAAATCCGGCAAGCCGGTGAAAATCGTAATGACACGGGATGAGGTGTTCAAGGCGACTGGGCCGACTGTCTGCGCCTCGATGGATGTCAAGATCGGCATGACCAAGGAAGGCCGGATTACTGCGGGCGAGGCGCATCTGCGCTATTCCGGCGGCGCATTTCCGACTGGCACGGTGGACATGGGCGGTCAGGCCGCATTCGCCGCCTATGACATGGGTGCTGTCCGCACCTTCAACTGGAATGTGCTGACGAACCGCCCGAAAGAGGCTGCGTATCGCGCCCCCGGTGCGCCACAAGCGATCTATGCCGTCGAAAGCGTCATGGACGAGCTGTGTCAGAAATTGAACCTTGACCCGTTGGATGTCCGGCTGAAGAACGCCGCCAAGAAGGGCACGCTGTCGTCCTATGGCCCGACATTCGATGACATTGGCCTGATCGCCACGCTGGAAGCCGCCAAGAAACACCCGCATTATTCCGCGCCCTTGGGCGAGGGGCAAGGCAGGGGTCTGTCCGCCGGGTTCTGGTTCAACTTTGGCGGCAATACCTGCGTCACCATGAACATCAACACCGATGGCACGGTGTCCGTGACCGAGGGCAACCCCGACATTGGTGGATCGCGCGCGTCGATTTCGATGATGGCGGCAGAGGAGTTGGGCGTACCCTACGACAAGATCCGCACCATCATCGCCGACACCGCATCGCTGGGCCATAACGACGTCACCGACGGCAGCCGCGTGACGTTTGCGGTGGGTCTGGCGACGATCAAGGCCGCGCAGGATGCGGTGAAAAAGATGTGCGCGCGTGCGGCAAAGCTGTGGGGAATTGATGAAGAAGCGGTGGAATGGGTCGATGGCGCTGCGGTGCCGGCTGGTGACAACGCCGGCAAGTTCCCTCCGATGAGCTTGGCCGAAATCGCCGCCGTGTCGTTCCAGACTGGCGGGCCGATTGCGGGCCACCACGAGTTCCACGCCGATGGTGCTGGCGTCAGCTTTGGTGTCCACCTGTGCGATGTCGAGGTGGACCGCGAAACCGGTGCGACCAAGGTGCTGCGCTACACCGTGTTTCAGGATGCCGGCAAAGCTGTGCATCCGTCGTACGTCGAAGGCCAGATGCAGGGCGGCGCCGTCCAAGGCATCGGCTGGGCGCTGAACGAGGAGTATATCTACGGGGTCGATGGCAGGTTGCAAAACGCAGGTTTCCTTGACTACCGGGTGCCGGTCGCGTCGGATCTGCCGAAGATCGACACGGTTATTCTGGAGATTCCGAACCCCGGCCACCCCTACGGCGTGCGCGGCGTGGGCGAAACGCCGATCGTGCCGCCGCTGGCTGCGCTGTCCAATGCGGTATCGCGGGCGATTGGCATCAGGATGCAAAGCCTGCCAATGTCACCGCCCCGCATCCTTGCCGCCGTGATGGCGCACGACGCCAAAGCCTGATGGTCGCGGTGACCCTTTGGGGGTCTTTGCGCGCCTTCACCGACGGCCATGC
>JBDSXE010000383.1:0-6651 GCA_039926325.1 Paracoccaceae bacterium
GCCCACCATGTTGCCAAGCGCCTCGGCAATGCCGGTGCCATCGACGATGCCAGTCGCAAGCATGCCGGATTGGCCCAAAACACCTTGGAAAGCAAAGGGAATCAGGAAAAAGAACACGCAGCACAGCAGGCCCGCAAAGAAGATCGCCTTGAACGTGTCGGTCTTGGGGTTGCGTAATTCGCTGGTGTAGCAGACCGCGGTTTCAAAGCCGTAGGTCGACCACGCGGCGATGTACATCCCGCCAAGAAACAGCGTCCAGCCGCCAAGGTTCCAGACGCCATCGACACCGGAATAGGAAGCCGTCGGCGGGACGATGCCGGTGACGTTGGTGGACTGGATCGCTCCGGTCAGGATCGGCACCAAACCGACCAGCAAGAGCGGCACCAGAACGACGATCGCCAGCCATTTCTGTGCCGATGCGGTCGAGGCGATGCCGCGGTGCTGGATCGAAAACATGATCAGCATCAGGATCGCGCCGATCACGAAGGTCGAGTTGAAATGCAGCGCGCCAAGTCCCGGAATATGGATTTGCAAGGCTTCCCATGTGCGGATCGCCGGGGTCAGGGCGGTCACGCCGTCAGTGCTGGCGACGGCCTTGATGGCCGCGTCTACGGCCGTGCCAGAGTTCGCAGTCATGTAAGTGACTACGGATTGGGTTGTGGCTGAATAGTCCGCCAGATGGGCCGCAACCCAGGACGCGACAGCGGCACTGTCAGCTGCCGGTATAGGGAACAGCGCATTCAGGATATAGCCCGATGCGATCACCGACCCCAGCGACAACACCGGCGACCACGCAAACCAGTTGCACCACACCGACAAGGGCGCAATCAACTTGGAGTAGCGCAGCCATGCCGTGGCCCCATAGATCGACGCTCCCCCGGACTTGTTCGCGAACATGCCGGCCATTTCGGCGTAGGTAAAAGATTGCAGAAAGCCCATGATCATCGAAATGATCCAGACTACAAAGGCGGCTTTGCCCGCAACACCGGCGATACCGCCGATCGAGAACAGCACCAGTGGCGGCACACCTGCCGCGACCCAGAAGGCGCCCTTCCAGTCCAATGCCCGAACCAGCTGGTGCGAGCCTGTTTCCGTCGTCATGAATTGATACTCCCTGGTCTGTTCTTGTTGTTTCACTGACCGCGTGCCTGCTCTTGTTAAGCAGGTCGTGCCGGGGCGTCCGACTTTGTTGAACCGATTGTCACTCGTCACAACCAACCGCAATGAACCAGCGGATCACCCCTGCGTCGCGATGTCGCAAGAAAACCACGGCGGCGGATGTATGACCAGCATCTTTTTATCTGCGAGAAAGATTGTTTCCCGACAGGTGCAGGCGCGCCTAAACCTGCCTGTTTGTTACGCAAACTCCGATACCGCGCCGCCAATTGTCGGGCGCAAACAGAAAACGGCCCCGGAGTTGCCGGGGCCGTTGGTCAATAAGGGACCGGCGGATCAGTTCTTGAGGTAGCTGTCCATCGAATCTTCCAGCGCATCTTTCCAGGCCGTGTGGTGCAAAGGCGCCATCGTCCCTGTTATGACGGATCGGTAAGCATGGTCACGGAAAGTCATGATGCCGTCGACCTTGTGCTGCTTCCAATCATAGAACGCCTCGCAGGCGCCATCGACGTCAAACGCTGGATAGTCGGTTTCGGCGATAAGCTCCTTTACATAATCGCCTTGGTAGTGAATGGCGTCGTGCGCGTCGGCACCCGCATCCTCACCCGCTACCCTTGCCGCCACATCGGCCAGAAGTTCGGCCTTGTCGGCGGGGACCACAATCCGACCCAAAATCACATCCCGCGCCCACCATGCCTGCGCGTCAAACATGTTAAAAGTGAACCATTGATCCTGCATGCCGATATAGAACATCTTCGGATTGTGGACCCAGGCAACGCCCTTATACAGATCCGCCGTCGCCAAACGGTTGCGAGTTTTCAGGCGCAGATCGTCGGGCAGATAGGGGAAGTGATGTTGGTATCCGGTGCACAGAATGATCGCATCTACTGACTTGGCGCTGCCATCCTTGAAATAGGCGGTGTTCTGATCAACATGGCTTAACAGTGGCACTTCTTTCCAATTCGAAGGCCAGTCGAACCCCATTGGTGCAGTGCGATGTGCCACCGTGATCGACTTCGCCCCGTATTTCCAACATTGGCTACCGATGTCTTCGGCCGAATAGCTGGTGCCGACCAGCAGGATATCCTTGCCCTTGAACTCCATCGCGTCGCGGAAATCATGGGCATGCATGACACGGCCGTTGAAGCTGGCAAAACCCGGAAACTCTGGCACGTTCGGCGTCGAAAAGTGACCGGAGGCGACGATCACATTGTCGAAAACCTCTTCGAACATGCTGTCTTTCTTCAGGTCGTGCGCTGTCAGGTGGAATTTACCCGTGCCCTGATCATACCGTACAAACCGCACGGCATGGCGAAAACGAATTTGGTCGCGAACGCCCGCTTTGGTCACGCGACCCTGGATATAGTCAAACAGCACCGCACGCGGCGGATAGCTACCGATCTGTTTTCCGAAATGTTCCTCAAAGGAATAATCAGCAAATTCAAGCCCTTCCTTCGGGCCATTCGACCAAAGATAGCGATACATCGACGAATGCACGGGCTCGCCGAACTCGTCCAGCCCGGTGCGCCACGTATAATTCCACAAGCCCCCACAGTTGTCCTGCTTTTCAAAGCAGACGACTTCGGGCACTTCTGCCCCCTTGGCTTTGGCGGACTGAAATGCCCGCAGAACGGCAAGTCCCGATGGCCCTGCCCCAATGACGGCAACGCGTTTGTTCATGCGATCCTCCGGCTGTTCGCGAGACGCGCGGTCCTGTGCGCGGTTCGGCAAAGCTTAGTCAGGGCCAGCAAGGCTTGTCAAATTTTTTTCCCAAAGGGAAACACGCCGTGGTTGGGAACTCTCTGCTGGAGTGAAGATCTGGCGATCATATCCGGTCGGCGCGTTTCGGGCCGACCACGGCAGTATTCAGCGGGCCGAAGCTGTTCAACCAAGACCGCACCGCCATTTGGCTGATATTGATGCCAGGTTCGTGCAAAAGGTCATCGATAGCGCCAAAGGAAAGAGTCGGAGTTGGCCATGCATTGAAGCCCCGCCTCGGTCAGCCATTTTGCTCTGACAGCGAAACACATCGCGCCTATCTGTGGGACTTTTAGCGTTGCAAGCGCCTCAACCCTTGCGCGAGCGTATTCTTACTGTATGTTGCCGTGGCAACTGGACGGTGGGAGGTGCGGGCGTTCGAACGGATGTTTTCCGGGAATCTGAGAAGTGAAATTCAGCATGAAAACTTTGCTCAAGATTTTGCATGTCGATGATGATGATGATATCCGCGAGGTCACTTTACTTGCGCTGGAAGCGTTGGGTGGTCTGGATGTAACTCAATGTTCGTCCGGGAGCGAAGCACTTGCCGTTGTTCAATCTGTTGTGCCTGACCTGTTTCTACTGGACGTCATGATGCCGGACTTGACCGGTGAGGAAACCCTTCGCGCACTTCGTGAAATTCCGCAATTTGTGCAGACGCCGGCAATCTTCATGACCGCCAAGTCGCAGCGGTCGGACTTGAAGCGGTTGATGGATATGGGCGCTCTCGATGTGATTCAAAAGCCGTTCGACGTCACGACACTCTCCAGTCGAATTACCGAAATGTGGGCTCGTCGGCCCCGACATTGACTGCTTTGCAAGGCAAGCTGGCTTCTGTAGGCGGCGCTTACAGTTTCGGCCCAAATTTCGGTGATGACAGAAAAGCCACGTTCCAGCACGAGCCATCAAAGAAGCGGAAATCCGCCAAAATTTAGCCTCAATATGTCCACACGCTCGCGTCATGGTGGTACGGAACTCTGTTGTAGTCCCTTCCAGCCGGCCCTGTTTAGACTTGGAAAAAAATGAAAATCTTATCCGTGGATGACGACGAGATCTTTCAATACGTGTTGATCGAGACCCTGAAATCACTTGGTCAGGAGGACACTCGGAGTGCCTCGTCGGGGGCTGAAGCACTGGCGCTGGTGCAATCAGAGGACGTCCCGTTCGACTGCATCCTGCTGGATATTCAGATGCATGGCATGGATGGTGTTGAGCTTTGCCAAGTGCTGCGTGGTCTGCCGCTGTACCGACAGGTTCCGATCGTGATGATCACTTCGCAATCCAGCAAGCAATTCATTGATGATGCTTTCGCGGCGGGGGCGACCGACTATGTGACCAAACCGCTTGATCGATTGGAGTTCAAAGCCCGCATCGGTATGGCCGCACGGCTTGTAGAAGAACGCCAGCAGTTGGCGATGCTGACGCGAAAGGTGGGCCAGCTTAGCGACAACCTTCGGATGCAGATTGAGTTTGACACGCCAATTCTGGTTCCCGGTTTCGAACGTGGCATCGAATATCTTGCGCTGGAAAACTATCTGCTCACGTTGGGCAAGAAACGAATGCTGTCCATGTCGGCCTTTGGATTTCACATCGCGAATGCAGATATCATTTTCGACAAAACGTCGCGCGCGAACTTTGTCGATATGCTGGGTGATGTCGCGATAAATATCTCGGACGCCATCAAGACCGAGGAGGTGCTGATCGCCTATGCCGGCTACGGAAATTTCGTCGGCGTGACCAACAGCAAGTTCACGCAAGCTCCGGAAGAAATGAGCGCGATGATTGAGTGCGGGATGGCCGATTTCAAGGATTTCTATGCTTCGGAAATGTTGCCAATGCCCAGGGTGATGGTGGGCCGACTGTTAAAGAGCTCGTTCTTCTCTCTCGATACGCCCACGCGCATTTTGGAAAGAGCGATCAACCTTGCACAGACCAGCCGCAACACGAAACTCTCCCTGACGGAACACGCGGCATGATAGACTATTCACCAAGTCGCAAAACGTCTGCCGAGAAAGTTAGATCAGAAACTGATGTGCCGAACATACTGCTACCGGCGCGCGCCCGCTTCAGTGACAAGTTGACCCAGCGTGCTATGGCGTTCGAAATGTTTCGGATCGATTTCAACAATGGCCAAAACCCGCGTACGGCACTCGTGAATATCAATGAACTCGCACACAAAATTGCCGGAGTGGCCGAGACAATCGGGTTTCCAGAAGCAGGGCGACTAGCGACCGCGCTGGAACGCAGCACCAGCAGTGGCTATGAACAGCATGCCTCGATTGAAGAGACCTGGCGTATCGTAGAGCCGCAGCTTGTTGCGCTGGTCGATGAGTTGGAATTAATTATGGACGCGTGATTTCTAGGGGCCTTGCATCGCTGCCAGCAGGGAACCGATTGTAAACGCAAGGTCGCTGGAATTTAACGGCTTCACCACACAAGAATCGAATCCCGCGATCAGATATTCCGATATCTGATGCGACATTGCATTTGCCGTGACGGCGATGATCGGCACGCGCCGCCGGCCCGCATTGGATTCAAGAACGCGTATCCGATCAAGTGCCGTTGGCCCGTCCATCACAGGCATCGAAATATCCAGCAGTACAACGTCGAATTCAGTGGCAGACCAGCTTCTGACAGCTTCAGCGCCGTTCGCCACCACGACGACCTCTGCACCACGCTGGGTCAGCATGGCCTCCAGGACCGCACGATTCGCGGCGTTGTCATCAGCGGCTAGAATCTTGACGCCCTTCAGGCTCGTCGGTCGTTGGTCAGGCTCTGCCAGTTCGCCAACACCGCCTTCTTTCTCAGGCAAGGGCAGCACAACCTTGATCGTCGTGCCTCTTCCGGGCGCGGAATCGACCTTTATCGTCCCGCCCATCATTTCAACCAGAGTGCGGGTGATGGCCATTCCAAGTCCGGTTCCCCCAAACCGTCGGGTGATAGAGACATCCGCTTGACTGAATTCGTCATGCAGGCCCGCCAATTGAGCCGAGGTCATTCCAATCCCGGTATCGTGCACCTCAATCGAGAGCGGCTTGCCTCTGCGGCTTTGGATTTTGACCCGAACTTCGCCCTTCTCGGTGAACTTGACCGCATTGCTGACCAGATTGTGCAGCACCTGCTGAACCCGGTGCGGATCGCCAATGCGCTCTACCTTGGAGCCGGAGCCAATCAGAACTTCGAAATCAATCCCTTTCGCCTCTGCATTCAATGCGTGAAGATCCTCGACCCCCCTAGCGATCTCCGCCACATCAAAGGCGACGTGTTCCAGCTGTAATTTGCCTGCCTCGATTTTTGACATGTCGAGGATGTCGTTCAATACATTCAGCAAAGATTCACCTGATCGACGAATGATGCCGATCATCCGCTTGTTCGCAGGATCCGAAAGCGCGCCGTCCAACACTTCCGCCATGCCAAGAACGCCATTCAGCGGCGTCCGGATTTCGTGGCTCATATTGGCCAGGAACATTGATTTTGTTCGACTGGTTTCCTCTGCCTTCGCCTTGGCAAGGTAAAGCTCTGTCACATCGGACCCTACACCACGATACCCTGTGAAGGTGCCAGAGGCGTCAAAGATCGGTGCGCCACTGATCCTGAACCACCGCTCGCTCTCAGTTTCTGAGGTCGGCGCCCGATAGACAAAATTGCGAAAAGGTGTCCGCTCCCTTGACGCTGATGGTTCAAGCGGCGGTTTTGGATGGTTTGCTGTTTGATGCGCCTCCTTTCGGCCAGGATGGTTTCGCCGCGCCCAAAGTAGACGTCAGCCGGTGTTAGGTT
>JBDSXE010000384.1:0-3530 GCA_039926325.1 Paracoccaceae bacterium
TAACGCCCCGTGGCACGTCGTCCGCGTCGGGGCCCGCGTCGAATTCATCTGCGCCCCCGGTCCCTTGCTGAACGGGGCGGAGGCCGCACTGGCGCACCATCCCGAAATCGAGCGGGCCATCCATGTCGCCCTGCTGAACCGTGGCTGCCTGATCGCCCCGTTTCACAACATGATGCTGTGCAGCCCTGTTACCAAAAAACGGCAGGTAGACCGTCTGATCACCGCCTTCGACGAAGTGCTCACCGAACTTTTCACTTGAGAATCCAATGACCCTGACCAGCCCCTCCGGTTCTACCGTCGAAGAAGCCGAAACCTTCCTTGCCGCCCACCCCGAAATCGAAGCGTTCGATATCGTCCTGCACGATGCAAACGGAATTGGTCGGGGCAAAATCATCCGGCGTCACGAACTCATGTCCTTCTACAAAGGTGGTCGTCATCTGCCGATCTCGATCCTCGGGCTCGATATCTGTGGCGAGGATGTCCATGAAACTGGCCTGATCTGGGACCAAGGTGACGGCGACCGCCGTGCTTGGCCGATCCCCGGCAGTCTGATCGCGCTGCACGGCGTAACCCCTCGGCGCGGCGAAGTGCTGATGAGCGTCTATAATCTTGACGGCACACCCATGACCTCTGATCCACGGCACTCCTTGCAACGGCAGGTCGATCTGTTCGCGGCCGACGGCCTTTACCCGTCTGGCGCGTTCGAGTTGGAGTTCTTCTTGCTGGAAAACCAGCGCGGGCCGGACGGCAAGATGGTCCCGGCCCGGGATGTGCTGGATGGCCGCGCCAACCGGAAAACCGACGTCTACTCGGTCGATCAATTGCACGGCATGTTGCCCCTGTTCAACGACGTCTATGCCGGGGCCAAACTGGCCGGCATCAAGGCCGAGACGCTGATTTCCGAATTTGCCCCCGGTCAGTACGAACTGACCCTGCATTACCGCGAGAATGTGATGCAGGCGGCGGACGATCTGATGCGACTCAAGCGGATCGTGCGGATGCACGCCCGATTGCATGGCGTGACCGCGTGTTTCATGGCCAAGCCGAACGAGGATTATGCGGGTTCGGGGATGCACTTCCATGTCTCGATGATGGACAAGGCGGGCAAGAACATCTTTGTCGAGGATGTGGAGGGTCAGTACAACGACGCGATCCTGCATGCGATGGGTGGGCTTCGCGTCACTATGGGCGAGTCGATGCTGATCTTCGCGCCCCATTCCAATTCGTGGCGGCGCTTTGTCGGGCAATCCTACGCCCCGGTCAGCCCGACCTGGGGGGTCAACAACCGCTCGGTCGCGCTGCGGATTCCGGCGGGGGATATCAAGGCGCGGCGGATCGAGCATCGGCCAGCGGGTGTGGATGCGAACCCGTATATGGTCGCGGCGACCGTGCTGGCGGGTATCCGGCATGGCTGGCAGAACAGGATTGATCCGGGACCAGAGACGACCGGGAATGGCTACGCGGACGCGCCGGATGCGCCCGCGATCCCCGTCGATTGGCGGTCCGCGATTGAGGCGGCGAAAGGCTCGGCGTTCCTGAAGGATGCCTTGGGCGAGGATATGCACCGTACTTTCACGGCGATCCTGTCGGCGGAATATACGCGGGTTGCGCGGACGGTTTCCGAGGTGGATTTCGATCTTTATCTGCACACTGTTTGATGGTTTGCACGCGCGAACGAATTAGATAACCGTTGCATATCAATCGGTTACCCGATCTCATTTACCACATCTTAACCAGCTGGCGGCGGGGAATCCCACCCCGCAATGGCCCGCGCAATCAACCCCGGCACGCGGCGGTCAAGACCTAACGGCGGCAGCACTGTGCCTGCAAACCCCGCTTCGGACAGCGCCTTGGGCAGATCATCCACCACATGCCCGCCCTTGGCCGCGAAGAACGGCAGGCACAGCGCGTTCGTGCCGAACCCGCGCGCCGTAGCAATCCGGGGGTCTTGATCAATGAAATACGCCTCGGCCCGCGCGAACCCGGCCCCGCGCAACCGGGCCGTCATCGCATTCGCCACCTCTGACGGTGCCGGACTGCGAAGCGAACCATGCGCCGCCAGCAAAATGTCGCACGCTGCAGGCGCGCGCCGCATCGCGGCCGCCGCCTCCATCGCAAGCCCGACACACAGCGCGTGCACAGCCGCATCCAGCCCAAACGGCGGCAGATGGTGCCAGCCTGCCGCACCAACCTCTGCCATGCGCTGCGGCAGATGCGCCTTCGTGAACCACCCCCCGGCCATGAACATCGGATAGACCACTCCCGGCCCACCCTTCACCGCCGCCTCTAGCGCACCGGGTTTGGCAAGGGTTGCCGCGCGCACGTCCCAATCCGGCAGCAAAGCCGCAACCTCTCCAGCCAACAAAGCAAGCTCTGCCTCTGCCGGATCCGGGTCTGATGGCTGGCCGTGGCTGACGATCAAGGCAGTCGGGTTCATGTGCCAGTCCCCGCCACATAGCGTCCCGGCAGGGCGGCATCGGTGATGTTGGCGCGGCAATGGTCGATGAATGCCGTCATGGTCCGCCGTGGAGCGGCATTCTTCGGCAGCAAAAGCCCGATCTGCATGACGCGCACCGGGCCGGCAAGCGGCACGAACACCACCCGCCTGCCATCGGCGGCACGATCCGAACCCAGCCAGATGTTGGCGATGGAATAGCCAAACCCATTCGCCACCATCGCCCGCATCACCCCCATGTCGCGGGTCCGTTCAGCGATCATGGGACGCACGCCTGCATCGCTGAACAACGACAGAAAGTAATCGGCACTATGGGGCAGATCCAGCAACACCATCGGATGCGGCGCCAGATCGGCGGGCGAAACTGCCGCCTGCCCTGCCAGCGGATGGCCCAACGGCAACAGCACATAGGGAGCGATCGGCAGCAGTGGCATGAAATCAAGGTCGGGCGGGATGTTCAGATCATAGGACAGCGCGACGTCCAGCCGGGCCATCCGCAAACCTTCGAACAGTTCGGCCTGATCGCCCTCCAGCTGTCGGAACGTGACTTCGGGATAACGGTCACTGAAACTGCGCCGCAGTTGCGGCAGCAGAACCTGCGCGAACGTCAGCAGGCAACCGACAGTCAGCGACCCTGCAACCTTGCCGGTTATGTCGGCGGCACGATCGGTCAGACGGCCCGCCGCTGCCAGAACCTCGCGCGCCGTTGCGGTGAACTGGCGGCCACCCTCGGTCAGCGACAGCCCCTGCGCGTGACGGCGAATGAACAATTGCAGGCCGTAGCTGGCCTCCAATTGCGAGATGGCAGCGGAAATTGAAGGGGATGAGACATTGACCCGCTCTGCCGCCAAGGCGACCGATCCGCAGTCAGCCACGGCGACCAGATATTCCAACTGGCGAAGGGTGAAGCGCAGGGGCATTTTATCCTCGGGTTTAGCGCAGGCTAACCCGGTGCCCCGGCCAGAGCCATCCCTACTTGCCGGGATCACCCGCCACACCGTAAGATGGCGCCTCGCGGGGATCGCGGGCCCGCTGGATATAGGCGGCCATCTGCGGCTTGTAGACTGCCCAGGCG
>JBDSXE010000385.1:0-2993 GCA_039926325.1 Paracoccaceae bacterium
CCATATCCTCAAACCGCATTTCGCTGCCTGCGCGGGCGTGGGCGCGTTTAAGGCCAAGGGCGGGGTCGATGTCGATCAGAAAGGTCAGGTCAGGTTCGACGCCGATCATCAGATCGTGCAACTGGTCCACCACGCCTGCCAGATCCCCGCGTGAGATGCCCTGATACATCCGGGTGCTGTCGGCAAAGCGGTCGGTGATCACCACCTCTCCACGCGCCAGCGCCGGGCGGATGGTCTTTTCCAGATGGTCGCGGCGGGCGGCGGTGAACAGCAGGATTTCGGACTCCGCCGACCAGCGGTCCGGGTCGCCTTCCAGCACCAGACGGCGGATTTCCTCGGCACCCGGACTGCCGCCGGGTTCACGGGTCAGGGTGACGACGTGGCCTGCACCGCGTAAAGCGTCGGACAACAGCCGCGCCTGCGTCGATTTGCCGGAACCGTCCACGCCTTCAAAGCTTAGGAATCGCCCCCCAGCCAACGCCTAGACGCCGCTCAGGTAGCGGGCGCGCAGCTGTTCGGCGGCAGTCAGCAGGCGCGTCACAAAGCCTGCAGGACCAACATCAGCCCCGGCCACCAGATCGACGTGACCATCCGGCAGGCCGGGAATGTGGACGACCAGATCGGCCAGCTTGGCCCCTTTGGCAATCGGCGCTTGCAACGGGCCGTTGAACACTACGTCTGCCGTGATACCGTCGGTCGCCAGCGCAGGCAGCAAAAGGCGCAGATCGGTTGCAGGCACCAGACCGACCGTGTCGGCATCGCCCATGAACACCTGGGCCTCCGCAATTTGTGTCCCAGCCTTGGCAACAGTTTTCAGCGAGAACTGGCGAAACGCCCAGTTGGCAACGCTTTCCGCCTCTGCCGCGCGTTCCTTGTCGGACGTCAGGCCGTTCATGGCGAAGATGATCCGCCGGTCGCCCTGCTTGACTGAACCTATGATGCCGTAACCCGCTTCTTCGGTATGGCCGGTTTTCAGGCCGTCCGCGCCAATCCCGAGTTTCAGCAAGGGGTTGCGATTGTTGGCGTTGGCCGGGGCGCGATCTTTGTAGTTGTATTCGGTCTGCGAAAAGACGGCATAATATTCCGGATAAGTTTCGATGATATGGGCACCAAGCAGGCCCAGATCCTTCATGCTCATTCGCTGACCGGGATCAGGCCAGCCCGACGAATTTGCAAAGGTTGACGCAGACAGACCCAACGCATGGGCGCGTTCGGTCATCTTTTTTGCAAACTCTGTCTCCGAACCTTCCAGACCCTCTGCCACAACGGTGCACGCGTCATTACCGGAATTGACGATCATGCCTTGGATCAGTTCGTTGACCGTGGGCCGATCTCCTTGTTGCAGATACATGGTTGAGCCGCCCTGAGCGGTGAAGGTCACCGCGTTGGCAGACACGCCGAAGGCGGTGTCGAGTTGCACACGCTTATCCTTGAGCGCCTCAAACAGCATCTCGATCGTCATCAGTTTCGACATCGAGGCGGGTGGCGTCGGCACATCGCCATTCTTGTCCAGCAAAACGGTGTGGGTCGTCATGTCATAGACCCAGGCATGCGTCGCCTTGGTTTCAAACGCGCGCGCGGGCAGGGCCACGACAAGTATCATGGCGACAAAGCTGGCAATTCGCGGAATGAACGTCATCAGAACCTCTTATTTCAGGGTATAGGCGTCGGCAAAGCCAGCAGCCTTGATCTTGACCAGAGTGTCGGCATTGCCGGTGGCAATCACGCTCCACAGCGGTTTGCCCTGGCTGATCTCTTTGCGGACGGTCGCGGTGATGCCGGCCTTCGCCAGCGTCTTGACCGCGCGGTTGGCATTATCCTCGACCGAGAAGATGCCGATCTTGACTGAGCCACCGGACGCAGTAGGCAGCGGGGCGGCGGGCGTGTCTGGGGAAACTGCAGCAGCGATCTGCGTCGCAGGCTTTGCGCTGGGCTTTGCAGGGGGCGGGCTGGAGGACACAGTCGGAATGGCGGGGCCAGTTGCGGGTTTGGCCGTGGCGGGTTTTCCGGTAGCTTTGTCGATGGCGGCAGCGGCAGTGCTGGTTACGGTGTCAATCGGCGTGGTCTGAACGCTTTCCGCCGCATCCAGCAGCGGTTTTGACGCATCTGGTGCCGCAGCAGGGTCTTCTTCACGACGAAGGGCGGTCACGTTGAGCGTCGCAGGCTCTCCAGCCAGCATACCCAGCGCATCGGCAGCATCGGACGAGATTTGCAGCTTTGGGCCGGGATTGTCAGCCTCGCGCCGGAACAGCGCGCCGATGACAAACTTGCCGTTGGCGGGGTTGCGGATGATCACGCGTTCAGGGTCTTTGGCGTCGGGCGTCGCCACCCAAACACCGCCCAGCGAAGGCCGGCCATCCCATAACGCCTTGTCGGTGGTCTGAAAAACCTTGGGCGCCTCGACATCGTGATCGACAAGCCGCGTCGATGTTGCAGAGGCAATGGTGCCATCGCCGGGACCGGTCGCAACTTTGGTGCCGCCCGTGCCCAGTTCGCATCCGGCCAGTGCGCCGCTTGCAAGACCAGCCAAGATCAATGATTTCAACGTCATGCCTGCCATCATCAGCCCCTATGCCCCACGCGGTCTGTCGCCGCGATTGGTTGCCCCCCGCTGTCGCGGATATTGTCCGTTCCAGCGTGGCCAAAGCGAATAGCGCCGCCCGGACCGCCAGATTGCTCGTATCATAGCGGCTTGGCAGAGGGCTGGAAAGGGCGGCCACAGGTTTCAGCGGAAATCGCCCGATCACAAGTGCTGCATGTGGATTGCTACCCTTTCAGAATCAGTGGCCGCACGCTATGTCCCCGCGGTCGGAGGAGTGGCGGAGTGGTTTATCGCACCGGTCTTGAAAACCGACGTAGGTGAAAGCCTACCGTGGGTTCAAATCCCACCTCCTCCGCCAGCCACCCATCTCTATCCCTGTGCCCTTGGCGTTCGACCCAATTTCCCCTGTAATTCCGGGGGTTAGCGGCCATGCCCGGCAAGAGAGACGACT
>JBDSXE010000386.1:0-6047 GCA_039926325.1 Paracoccaceae bacterium
CAGCAGCTCACGGCTGATGATGTGGCGCTGGATTTCCGAGGTACCTTCCCAGATCCGCTCGACCCGAGCATCGCGCCAGATGCGTTCCAGCGGCAACTCTTCCATCAGGCCCATGCCGCCGTGAATCTGGATCGCCTCATCCGCGACCATCGCCAGCACTTCGGTCGCCTTCAGCTTGGCCATCGACATATCGGCCTCGGTCACGGTGCCCGCGTCATACTTCCACGCCGCCTCGCGCGTCAGCAGTTCTGCCGCCTTCAGCTCCATAGCCATGTCAGCCAGCTTGAACGAAATACCCTGAAACTTGCCGATCTGCTGGCCAAACTGTTTGCGCTCGGCGGCATAGTTCAGCGCGTGCCCCATCGCGCGTTCAGCCCGCCCCAGACAGGTTGACGCCACCTGAAGCCGCGTCGCACCCAGCCATGAATTCGCGACCTCGAACCCTTTGTGAACCTCGCCCAAGATCTGCCGCTTGTTCAGGCGGCAGTCGTCAAACTCCAGCACCGAATTGGTGTAGCCGCGGTGGGAGACGTTGCGGTAACCGTCGCGCACCGTGTAACCCTTGGTACCTTTGTCGACAAAGAACGCGGTGATCAGCTTCTTTTTCCCGCGCGGCGTGTCCTCTTCCCCGGTCGCCACAAACACAATGGCAAACCCCGCGAGGTCAGCGTGCGAGATGAAATGCTTCGTCCCGTTCAGCACCCAGTCATCGCCATCCTGCCGGGCCGACGCCTTCATGCCGCGCAGGTCAGACCCCGCGCCGGGTTCCGTCATCGCCAGACAATCCCACGTTTCGCCTCGGATACAGGGCATCAGGTACTGTTCGCGCTGCTCTGCATTCCCAGCCAACAAGATATTCGACGGCCGGGCCACGCAGGTCCAGTGCAGCGCATAGTTGGCCCGCCCCAGTTCCTTTTCATACAGCAGCCACGACAACGTATCAAGGCCCGCACCGCCAACCTCCGCTGGCATGTTGGCCGCATAAAGCCCTGCCGCCATTGCCTTTTTCTGTATCTCGCGGATCAGTTCCAGCGGCAGATGCCCGGTCCGTTCGACCATTGCCTCATGCGGATACAATTCGGCTTCCACGAAAGCACGAGTCGTCTCGACAATCATCGTCTGTTCTTCACTCAGTCCGAAGTCCATAGCAACCTCACGGGTCAGGATTGATGGTAAAGCCATCCACGGTCATCGCTTGGCCAGACACCATGCGCGCACCGTCAGAGGCAAGGAAGACAGCCATCGCAGCCACGTCTTCCGGATCGGTCAGTCGTTTCAGCGCAGTGCCGCTGGCATAACCTTGCCGCACCGCTTCCGGCGTCATGCCCTTGGCCGCAGCCTCCGCGTCGATCACACGGTCGATCCTTGGTCCGGTGACTGAGCCCGGACAAATCGCGTTGGCGCGGATGCCAAGCGGTCCCAGCTCCATCGCAACCGTTTTCATCAGCCCGATCACGCCCCATTTTGCCGCCACATAGGGCGCGCGAAACGGGTTGCCATATAGCCCCGCGGTGGACGAGGTGAAGATCATCACACCCGCTCTCGCCGGTTTCATCAGCCGCGCGCCGTATTTGGCCGCCAGCATCGCCCCATCCAGGTTGACGGCAAGGCATTGATGCCATTCGTCCAGCGGCATGTCTTCAATCGCTGCTGTTGGCCCTTTGATCCCGGCGTTGGCACATAGCACGTCCAGCCCGCCCCACTCCGCCGCAACTTGACCAAATAGCGCCGCCATTGCCGCCTCATCCGAGGCATCGCAACGCGTGGCACGCATGGTTTTCGGCACTGCAGCAACTGCCGCCGCATCGACATCCGTCACCCAGACGCGATAGCCCGCCCCGGTGAAGGCACTTGCCATCACCAAACCGATGCCATTCGCGCCTGCCGTGATCAGAACGCGTTTCACTTGCGCTGCCCGGTGAATCGACCCGCCGCCTCTGGCTTCGGCAATGCCTTGTGGGCCAATGCAATCGGCCCCAGCTTTGCGAGTATCCCCGGCGAAGCCGGGACGGTTTTGCCCACCTTCATATCGACATGCAGGCACATCTGTTCGATGGTCGCGACAGGCTCGCCATCCTTCAGGATGCGGATGAAGGTATGCAGCCGCTTCTCGTCCGACCCCAGCACCTGCAACGTCCCGGTCAGGGTGTCGCCCAACTTCGCCTCGCCCAGATGCATGATATGCGTCTCAGCGGTATAGTACGAATGCCCCGCCGCCACGTAGTCCATCCCGGCCCCGATCAATCGCAGGAAGGCGTCGCACGTCTCGGATGCCGCGAACAGATAGCGGCTTTCGGTCATGTGGCCGTTGTAATCAATCCACCCCGGCAACACCTGCATCTGTGCCAGAACCAGCGGTGCGCTGTCCGGCACAACCTCATGGAACGCGACCGCACGGCGTTCGTCATGCTCACGCAAAACCTTGCCAGCACCCCAGTTGCGTTCCTTTAGTGACCGCAGAAACCCCACGAGGTTCTGATCCCTGATACGCTCCAGTTCCCGAATGCCATACATGCCGGACTGGGCATCCGACTGGTTCGCTACCAGATCGACCAGTTCCTCATTGAACTCTGGCACGTCCATCAACTTGGTCCACGGCCATTTCAGTGCCGGACCGAACTGCGCCATGAAGTGCCGCATCCCGGCCTCGCCGCCCGCAATCCGATAAGTCTCGAACAGCCCCATCTGACCCCACCGCAGGCCGAACCCCATGCGGATCGCCTCGTCAATCTCTTCCGTCGTGGCCACGCCATCGACCAGCATCCACAGTGCCTCGCGCCACACCGCCTCAAGGAACCGATTGCCGATGAACGCGTCGATTTCCTTGCGGATCACCAGCGGGAACATCCCGATGTCCTTCATGATCTGCACGGTTTTCTCGACGGTTTCAGCCGAATTCGCGGGCGACCCAGACACCTCTGACAACGGCAAAAGGTAAACCGGGTTGAACGGGTGCGCGACGATGATGTTATGCGGCGCGGGCGAGCCTTCCTGCAAATCGCTGGCCTTGAAACCGCTGGTAGACGACCCGATCAGCACCCCTGGATTGGCCTGCTGCAACTGGGCGTAAATCTTCTTTTTCAATTCGATGCGCTCGGAAACGCTTTCCTGCACATATTCCGCGCCCTCGACAGCCTCACCGATGGTGCCGTGAAACGTAAGCTTGCCCTCCGGCGGCATCGGCACATCGGACAGCGCTGGCAGCGCCAGCCGCGCATTGCCCAGTACCGCCGCAATCTTGCGCTCCGCCTCCGGATCAGGGTCGAACACCCCCACATCCCAGCCGTTGAGCACAAACCGCGCCGCCCAACCGCCGCCAATAACCCCACCGCCAATGATCGCCGCTTTCCGTGTCATCGTGATTTTCCTTTGTCCGCAGCTCTTTTTTAGAGCATGTCGAAAATTGCCAAAAGGCTCAGCCCCGCCACGGCCACTGCACTGATGCTCAGAACCGCGTCCGTTGCTTTGGGCCAGCCGCGTTTTCGCCCAATCAGAACCAGTGCCCGCACCGTAACCCCCAGCGCAAATGCCGCAGCGGTCAACACAACTGCCCCCGCCTGTGCGACATTGCCCAAACCTTGCGGCAGTTGCTCCACCCAACCGAACCACAACGCCGCCAAAACAGCCGTTCCGACCGCCAGTGTGACCGCCAGCGCCCGCCCGCTTTGCGCCAAACGCGGCAGGGCCATCACGGCCAGAAGGAAAAGAACCCCGATTGATTGCTCTGCCGGTGTCACTTCCCCAACGGTGCCCGCTTCTCCAACTTCAGCTTCGCCCGCACTTCAGCCGGGGTGATCACCCGAGCGCCAAGATTGCTGATGATCGTCACTGCCCGCTCCACCAACTGAGCATTTGTCGCCAGCACGCCTTTGTCCAGCCACAGGTTATCCTCCAACCCGACCCGCACATTCCCTCCGGCCAGAACCGCCGCCGCTACATACGGCATCTGGTTGCGCCCAATTGCAAACGCACTCCAGAACCAGTCGTCAGGCACATTGTTGACCATCGCCATGAACGTGTTCAGATCGTCCGGCGCCCCCCACGGCACGCCCATGCACAGTTGCACCAGCGTCGGCGCGGGAATGATCCCCTCCGCCGCAAGCGATTTCGCCAGCCAAAGATGCCCGGTGTCAAACGCCTCAATCTCGATCCGCGTGCCAGACGCCACCATCCGCTTGGCCATGTCCCGCAGCATACCGGGCGTGTTGACCATCACATAATCGGCCTCGTTGAAGTTCATCGTGCCGCAGTCGAGCGTGCAAATCTCCGGCCGGCACTCCACCACATGCGCGACCCGCGCCTCAGCCCCCGCCATGTCGGACTTCGGCCCCATCTCGTTCATCTTTTCGGTGCCGTCAAACAGCAGATCGCCGCCCATCCCCGCCGTCAGGTTCAGCACAACATCAGTGCCGCTGTCCCTGATCCGCTCCGTCACTTCCCGGTACAGCGCCGAGTCACGCGAAGGCTTGCCCGTCTCAGGATCGCGCACATGGCAATGCACGACAGCTGCGCCCGCTTTGGCTGCGTCAATCGCCGACTTGGCAATCTGCTCAGGCGAGCGCGGCACATGCGGTGAGCGGTCCTGAGTCCCCCCCGATCCCGTCACGGCACATGTGATGAAAACTTCGCGGTTCATGGTCAGTGGCATCGGGAATCCTCCAAATCTCAGGCGCAACCATAACCATCTTGCGCTTGCACGCTTGACGATTTACGAAACCCATATGGCACAAACCGCAACAATCTTCACACCCTCGCGGGAACCCCTAACCCTCGCCCTGCTGGTCTTGCCGCAATCGTCGATCCTTGAAGTCGCCTCTACCCTCGACCCCATGCGCTCCGCCAACCGCCACTTGGGCCACGACGCCTACCGCTGGCGCGTCGTTACCCCCGATGGCAAACCCGCGCCTCTGACTTGCGGTATCGAACTGCCCTCGACCGGCCCGCTGTCCGCCGCCGAAGGTGCTGACGCGCTGATCGTTATCGCCGGTTTCCGCCAATCCGAGGTAGCGACCGCACCCCTGATCCGCGACCTTTCCCGCATGGCCTCCCGCTTCACCGCCATCGGTGGCATCGACGCCGGAGCTTGGGTTCTCGCCCGCGCAGGTCTGCTGAACGGCCACAAAGCCACCGTTCATTGGGAGGATTTAGAGGATATCGCCACTGCTCACCCACAGATTGAAATTCTGCCCGACCGTTTCGTCATCGACCGTACCCGCTTCACCGCCAGTGGGGCCGCGCCAGCTTGCGACCTGATGCTGCATCTGATCCGCGCCCGCCACGGTCCCGCCCTAGCACTTCAAGTCGCCGCAAGCTTTCTCACCACCCAGCGCGACGGCAGCGATCCGCAAATCGCCCCACAGCAGTACCGCCGCCTCGACCCCCGCGTCGCCCAAGCCATCGCGAGAATGGAAACCCACCTCGACACCCCCGAACCCGCCGCCACCATCGCAGCTCAAATCGGGCTGTCCCCCCGCCGCCTCGAAACACTGTTCCGCCAGAACGTCGCCATGACGCCCGCCGCCTATGCGCTAAGTTTGCGCCTGCAAGCCGCCCGCAGGATGATCACCGATACGCGACATCATTTGGCCGAAGTCGCCCTCCGCACCGGCTTTTCCTCGCCCTCTACTCTGTCACGCGCCTTCCGCCACCAATTCGGCCACCCCCCAAGCACCCTGCGCCAATAGCAAAGTGCGGCCCCAGCGACCGCCCAATTTCATCTTTTCAAAAATTTCCCGGGTTCGTCCGTCGGAGCGCCATCAGTTCAAGCACAGATGGGCGCGGGGGAAGCGCCCCCCAGTCTCGCAACCTAAGCTGTCGCCAACAGCCCCCGCCCCTTCAGCAACGGTTCCACCCCCGGCATCCTTCCGCGGAACCGTGTATACAAAACATCCGCCTCCTCGCTGCCACCCGCCGACAGAATGAACCTCTCCAGCCGCGCCGCCACCTCCGGATCAAACGGATCGCCGGCCTCCTCAAAGGCCGCAAAGGCATCGGCATCCATCACTTCTGACCACATGTAACTGTAGTAGCCGCTGGAATATCCGTCG
>JBDSXE010000387.1:0-7850 GCA_039926325.1 Paracoccaceae bacterium
CCTGATCCAAAGCGCGTTCACCTCAGCCGAAAGGCGGGCGGCATGACCGACGCCCCCCGTACCGGTGCCATCTGGGCCTCGTTGCCGATGCCCGCTTTGGTGATAGACAGCTCTGATCACATCCAGAACGCAAACCCGGCGGCGGAAACCTTTATGAATGCCTCTGCCCGCACCGTCATTGGCCAGCGCGTCACCGAACGCCTGACTGTCGATGCCCCGCTTAGTGAAGCCCTGCAACGCGCCCGTGACAATCAGTCCGACCTTTATATCAACGATGTCAACGTGGTGTCGGGCGAACGTGCGATGCAATGCACCATCCAGATCGCCCCGATCCACGACGATCCCGCGATGCTGCTGATGCTCATCTCGCCCCGCGTCATCGCAGACCGTCTTGGTCGCGCCATGAATGGCAACTCCGCCGCCAAATCCGCCATCGGCATGGCAGAGATGCTGGCACATGAAATCAAGAACCCGCTTGCCGGTATTTCAGGTGCGGCACAGCTTTTGGCGATGAACCTGCTCGCCGAAGACCGCGAGATGACCGACCTCATCGTTGAAGAAACCCGCCGCATCGTCAAGCTGCTGGAGCAGTTCGAACAGTTCGGCAACCTGCGCCCACCAGATCGCCGCGCCGTTAATATCCACGACGCGCTGGACCGCGCCCGCCGCTCTGCCCAGATTGGTTTCGCCAGCCATATGATGATTGTCGAGGATTACGACCCCTCGCTACCCGCCACCTTTGCCGATCCCGATCAACTGATGCAGGTATTCCTGAACCTAATCAAGAACGCGGCAGAGGCGGCCAAGGGTAGCCACGGAATCATCCGCCTTCGCACCTTCTTCGACCTGTCGCTGCGTCTGCGCCGCAAGGATGGAACTGGTGGTTCGTTGCCCCTGCAGGTCGAAATCATCGACGACGGCCCCGGCATCCCTACGGATCTGGCGGGCGATATATTCGAACCGTTTGTGTCGGGCCGCGAAAACGGCACCGGGCTTGGCTTGGCTCTGGTGTCAAAAATCATGACTGACAATGGCGGCTGGATCGGTGTCGAATCGACCCCCGGCAAAACGGTATTCCGTTTGTCGTTGCCGATGGCGCCAAAAGAAACGACCGCCTTGAAGGAGAAGATGTGATGGATGGCACCGTACTAGTAGCCGACGACGATCGTACGATTCGCACGGTGCTGACCCAGGCTTTCACCCGCGCGGGCTGCAAGGTTCACGCAACCTCCAGCCTGATGACGCTGATGCGTTGGGTCGAAGAGGGTAAGGGCGATCTGGTGATCTCTGATGTCATCATGCCCGACGGCAATGGACTAGAGGCGTTGCCGCGCATCTCTCGCATTCGCCCCGGCCTGCCGGTTATCGTAATTTCCGCGCAAAACACCATCATGACAGCCATTCAGGCAGCAGAGGCAGAGGCGTTCGATTATCTTCCAAAGCCGTTCGATCTGCCCGACCTGATGAAACGCTCTGCCCGGGCGCTGGACCAGAAACGCCGCGTCGCTGCTGCCGTGGTGGCACAGGTCCGCGAACCCGGCGACGATCTGCCACTGGTGGGCCGTACCGCCGCAATGCAGGCGCTGTACCGCCTTGTCGCCAAGGTGATGAACACCGATCTGCCGGTGCTGATCACTGGCGAATCAGGCACCGGCAAAAGCCTGATCGCCCTCGCCATCCACGACTTTTCCGACCGTCGCAGCCAGCCCTTCGTTCTGGCGCAGGCCGCCGATCTGGCTGGCGTTGACGGCATCGCCGGAGTGCTTGCCAAAGCCCGTGGCGGATCTCTGCTGATCGACGAAGTTGCCGACTTTGACGACGATGGCCAGGCCCGCCTAGTCCGGATGCTGGACGTCGCCAACGACCACGCCCCCCGCATCCTCGCCACCTCGCAAGCCGATCTCGCCTTGCGGGTTGAAGAGGGGCGCCTGCGGAAAGACCTTTTCTACCGCCTTGGCGGCGTCACCATCGCCGTTCCATCCTTGCGCGAACGTGTCGAGGATATCGGGCTGCTTGCCGACCACTTCCTTGCTCGGGGCGAGCGTGAAATCGGCACCGCCCGCCGCCTGTCGGCAGAGGCGCGCAATATGCTGCGCGTCTACCCGTGGCCCGGCAACGTGCGTCAACTGGAAAATGTGCTTAAGCGCCTGCTGGTCACATCCTCTGAACCCGACATTCCGCCGGGTGAACTGGAACAGGCCCTCGGTGGCGTTCAGACCATCGAACCGACCCGCGCCGGTATGGTCGAGAATGAAAAACTATCCGCCTCGGTCGCTCGTCATCTGAAACGCTATTTCGACCTGCACAACGGCCAACTCCCCCCCGCTGGCGTCTATGACCGCATCCTGCGCGAGGTTGAGCTGCCGCTGATAGAGATTGCGCTGGACGCCACGGCAGGAAATCAGGCCCGTTGCGCCGACCTTCTGGGCATCAATCGCAATACTTTGCGCAAGAAGATCACCGACCTCGATATCCGCGTGACACGCCGCCGCAAACTGATGTAAAACCGCAACAGCGAGCGTGTTGCGGGTGACGGTTCACCCGAATGACACCACATGTGGCGGGTTAGACAGTTTGTCTCGCCCGATTTTGGGGTCGAGGTCGAGTGCAAAGAGCAGCGAACGGCAATCCCTGGCTGATCCGCCTGACGCGTCTGCGTCGTCAGCGCCGGGTACAGACGGGTATGACCTTTAGCCTGGTGTTTCTGGGGCCGTTGCTGACGGTTGCGACGTTCTTGGCACTTGGCCCGCTGAATCAGGGCGCGTCTTCGCCTGAACTGCGCCTGATCATGCTGGCCGATCTGGTCTACGTTCTGGTCGTCACGGCGATGGTCTTGCGCCGCATCATGCAGATGGTTGCTGACCGCCGCCATCAATCCGCAGGCTCCCGCCTTCACCTGCGTCTGACCAGCATATTCGCCATTGTGGCGCTGATTCCCACAATTCTGGTCGCCGTCTTCGGCGTCCTGACGGTGAACATCGGCCTGGAAGGCTGGTTCTCTGACCGCGTCCGTCAGGTCGTTGGGGCCTCGCTAGAGGCGGCTCAGGCCTATGAAACCGAACAAAGCACCACCCTGACAACCGATGTTCAGGCGCTGGCCCAGTTGATAAATCAGGCCAAAGCACAAAGCTTTGCGATGGATGATGGATCGGTTCGCCCCTTGCTCGCGCAGGGGCAGGCGGCAATCCAGCGCGGCCTGAAAGAAGTCTATCTGATCAACGCGGTAGGCACGCTGAAAACCCGCGGTGAGAAAAGCTATCTCTTCAATTTCGAACAGCCGACCGCCGAACAGATCGCCCGCGCCCAGACCGGCGAAACCGTCCTGATCCAAGATTGGCCGAACAACGAATTTCGCGCGCTGGTCAACCTGAAAGCCTTCCCCGATCGGCTACTGTACGTTTCTCGGACCGTCGATGGCACGATCCTTGGCCTGCTGGACGAAACGCAGCAAACCGCCGCCCTGTATCAACAACTTGAAAGCGACCGCGGCAAGATACTGTTCAATTTTGGGCTGCTTTATCTGGGCTTTGCCGTCATCCTGATTGTCGCCGCCGTCTGGGGCGGCATGTGGTTCGCAGAACGTCTGGCCCGTCCGGTAGGGCGTCTTGCGGGTGCCGCGCAACGCGTTGGCGACGGTGATCTTGATGTTCAGGTGGTCGAGGAAGAGGGCGACGACGAAATTGCCATGCTGGGGCGTCTGTTCAACCAGATGACCCGGCAACTAAAGGGCCAGCGTCAGGCGCTGATGGAAAGCCATGAACAGACCGAGGACCGCCGCCGCCTGTTCGATTCGGTCCTGTCCAACGTCACAGCCGGCGTGATCGGCCTTGATGCCGAGGGTCGCATCGACTTTGCCAACCGCGCTGCCATGCGTCTGCTGGACCTGCCGGAGCAGGTTGCGACAGGCGCCATCCTGAATGAAGTCGTGCCAGAGTTCAGCAACCTTTTCTATCGCTTGCAAGCCGACATTGGGTTCGCCGTGCAGGAAGAGGTTCGCGTGACCCGCCGTGGCAAGCTGGAAAGCCTGCTGGTCCGCATGACCGAACGCCGCAGTGACACCGGAGTCGAAGGCTTCGTCGTCGCCTTCGATGACGTCACCGATCTCGTCTCGGCGCAGCGTATGGCCGCGTGGGGTGACGTAGCCCGCCGCATCGCGCACGAGATCAAGAACCCACTGACCCCCATTCAGCTGTCTGCTGAACGCATAAAACGCAAATATCGCAGTCAGGTCAGCGACCCAGAGGAACTTGAACAGTACACCGACGTTATCGTGCGTCAGACCAACGACTTGCGCCGCATCGTGGATGAATTCTCCAAATTCGCCCGAATGCCCGAACCCGACCGCCGTGAAACGGACCTGACAGCGCTTGTGAGGGCCTCCGTCATGCTGCAGGAAAATGGGCAACCCGGCGTGAAATTTGCCCGCGACCTGCCAGACAGACCGGACCTCATCGAAATTGACGCCACAATGATTGGCCAGGCCCTGACGAACCTGATCAAGAACGCCGGCGAAGCCATTGACGAGGTTAGGGAAAAGTTTATTGCAGGCTACAGTCCCGAAATAAGGGTCAGCCAGACGATCAGCGATGCATTCACCACGATCCGCATTGCCGACAACGGCGCTGGCCTGCCGCCCGACCGCTCGCGCCTGTTCGAACCCTACGTGACGACGCGCGAAAAGGGCACGGGACTTGGCTTGCCAATCGTCAAGAAGATCATCGAAGAACACGGCGGGACGCTGATCCTGACCGATGCGCCCATGTTCGAGGGCAACGACCATGCCGGTGCTATGGCAGAGATTCGTCTGCCGCGTGCCACGCGTGCCCGGCCAATGGCCGGACGCGCACAGATTTAAGGGGGAATTATGAGCAGCATTTTGATCGTAGACGACGAAAAGGACATCCGCGAGCTGATTGGCGATATTCTCAAGGACGAGGGCTATGCCATTCGTCTTGCAGGCAATTCCGACGATTGCATGGCAGAGATAAATTCGGAATTGCCCAGCCTGATGATCCTCGACATCTGGCTGAAGGACAGCCGGATGGACGGCATCGACATCCTGAAAACCGTCAAACGCGACAACCCCGATGTGCCGGTTGTGATCATCTCTGGTCACGGCAACATCGAAATCGCGGTCGCCGCGATCAAGCAGGGCGCGTACGACTTCATTGAAAAGCCTTTCAACATTGATCAGTTGATGGTCGTCGTGGCTCGGGCGATGGAAACCAGCCGCCTGCGCCGCGAAAACGCCGAACTGCGCCGCCGCGATGTGACCGGATCGGACATGCTTGGATCAAGCCCGTCGTTCAAGGGTTTGAAATCGCAGCTTGAAAAGGTCACCAAGTCTAATGGTCGCGTTATGCTGACCGGACCTGCAGGTTCGGGCAAAGAACTTGCCGCGCGCTATATCCACACCAACTCCAACCGCGCCAGTGCGCCATTCGTCTCAGTCTCCTCCGCCACGGTCGAGCCCGAACGGATGGAGGAGGTGCTCTTTGGACGCGAAACCGCCGAACGTGGCGTGGAAAAAGGTTTGCTGGAACAGGCTCATGGCGGCGTGGTCTATTTCGACGAAGTCGCCGATATGCCCTTGGGAACGCAGTCGAAAATTCTACGCGTCTTGACCGAACAGCAATTTACCCGCGTGGGTGGCGCGGACAAGGTTCGCGTGGATTTGCGTGTGATTTCCTCGACTTCCCGTGAACTTCGTTCCGAAATCTCGCAAGGCCGCTTCCGTCAAGAGCTTTACGACCGCCTGAATGTCGTGCCGATCCCGGTCCCCTCGCTGGAGGATCGCCGTGAGGATATCCCCGAACTGACCCGCCATTTCGTCGACATGTTCCATCGCACCCAAGGCTTGCCTCACCGCGACCTGACGCCAGAGGCAGAGGCGATGCTGCAAACGATGCAATGGCCCGGCAACGTCCGTCAGCTTCGCAACGTGATCGAGCGTGTGCTGATCTTAGGCGACGGTTCCGGCCCGATCGAGGCACGCGAGCTACCGGGGCAGGACAGCCCGACCGATTCCGGCGGACGCATGGTTCTGGGCGGCGCTATGGCGACCCTGCCCTTGCGCGAGGCGCGAGAGGTGTTTGAACGCGAATACCTGCTGACCCAGATCAACCGCTTTGGCGGCAACATCAGCCGCACCGCTGGATTTGTCGGCATGGAACGCTCTGCCCTGCATCGCAAACTCAAATCGCTCGGCGTGGTCTCTGCATCCAAGAACGGGGCAGGGCACGGCGACGAGGATGATGAATAGGCCAAAAAACAGCGTGTCTTTACGGCAACTGAACTGATTGTAACGCCGATTTTGGGTCTGGAAACTCAGACCGCGCCACTCCATACTCTGTATAATTGGCCAACGGGTTGACAGCCGGGGGACAGGGCCAAATAAAAAGAACAACGACAAGAAAAAGGCTATAAAAATGGCTGCCGACAAACAAAACTTGCAAGACGCCTTCCTGAACCATGTGCGTAAGGCCAAGGTTCCGGTGACAATTTTCCTCATCAACGGGGTTAAACTGCAGGGCGTCATCACCTGGTTCGACAATTTCTGCGTGCTTTTGCGTCGGGATGGTCAATCGCAACTGGTTTACAAACATGCGATTTCCACGATCATGCCGGGCGGGCCGATCAACCTGTATGAAGGTGAAGAGTAATCTCTGACCTGCCAGACGACCCCGATTCCAATGATAATGACGCGCCCCTGCTGCCCCGCAGCGGGCGCCAGCCGCGTGAAACTGCGGCCGCACTGACCCGCGCCTATGTCCTGCATCCCGACCTGAAAACTGCCAAGAAACGCCGCATGGCTGAACACGGTCTGGCCGAAGCCGTCGCCTTGGCCGCCGCCCTGCCGGGGCTGCAGGTTCTGGGGGCAGAGGTTGTCCGTCTGGCCAGAGTAAACCCCGCTATTCTGTTCGGCATGGGCAAGGTTGCCGAATTGAAGACCCGTTTCAAAGACTTGCACATCGATCTTGTGCTGGTTGATGGCGTCGTGGGCCCGGTGCAGCAGCGCAATCTTGAAAAGGAATGGGGTGTCAAACTGCTGGATCGCACCGGCCTGATCCTTGAGATTTTTGCCGATCGCGCCCGCACCCGTGAAGGCGTGTTGCAAGTTGAACTCGCCGCCCTGTCATATCAGCGCACCCGTCTGGTCCGCGCCTGGACCCACCTTGAACGTCAGCGTGGTGGCTTTGGCTTTGTCGGTGGCCCCGGCGAAACCCAGGTCGAAACTGACCGCCGCGCCATCGACGACCATGTGATCCGCCTGAAGCGTCAGTTGGACAACGTCGGCAAAACCCGCGAACTGCACCGTGCCTCGCGCCGCAAGGTGCCGTTTCCGCTGGTGGCGCTGGTCGGCTATACAAACGCTGGAAAATCCACGCTGTTCAACAAGATGACTGGCGCGGACGTTCTGGCCAAAGACATGCTGTTCGCTACGCTTGATCCTACGATGCGTGGCGTTGAACTGCCGTCAGGCCGCAAGATCATCGCCTCTGACACCGTGGGTTTCATCTCTGACCTGCCCACGCAACTTGTTGCCGCCTTCCGCGCCACGTTGGAAGAGGTGCTGGAGGCCGACCTGGTCCTGCACGTCCGCGACATCGCCCATCCCGAAAGCGTCGAACAGGCCGGCGACGTGGCCGACATTCTTGGCTCGCTTGGCGTCAAGCCCGACGTCCCGATGTTCGAGGTGTGGAACAAGCTGGACCTCGTCGATGCCAGCCAGCGTGACGCACTGTTGTCGCAATCGCAAACGCGTCCCAACGTGTTCCCGCTATCCGCCCTGACGGGTGAGGGGCTGGACCGTCTGACCGACGCCATCTCGCAGGCGTTCGAGCTGACAA
>JBDSXE010000388.1:0-3556 GCA_039926325.1 Paracoccaceae bacterium
TCTAACCCGGCGGCGAGTTTCTTGGACAGGATTGAGGCGGTGATCAGGTCGATGGATTCCACGGTGCCGGTGACGTCGCGGATGGCGTATAGGCGGCGGTCGGCGGGGGCAATTTCGGCGCTGGCAGACACGATGGCGCAGCGGATATCCTTGATCTGACGGCGCAGCTGATCCTCTGACATGGCAGTGCGAAAGCCGGGGATGGCTTCGAGTTTATCGAGCGTGCCGCCGGTGTGGCCAAGGCCGCGACCAGAGATCATCGGGACAAATGCCCCACACGCAGCCAGCGCCGGGGCCAGCATCAACGAGACGCAATCGCCAATGCCCCCGGTTGAATGTTTGTCGATGACCGGACCGGGCAAATCCCATTCCAGCGTGCGACCAGAGGCGGTCATGGCGCGGGTCAGGGCGATGCGGCCCTGTTCGCCCAGTCCTTTCAGCAGGACGGCCATTGCGAAAGCGCCAGCCTGTGCATCGGAAACATCGGTGCCCGCCAGACCGGCGGCAAACCATGTCAACTCATCAGCCGTGGGGGTCTGGCCATCACGGATTTTGGCGATGATGCTGCGGGCGTCCATTATGTGCGGGTCATGTGAGCCGCGGAGAAAACGCCCGGCAGCAGGTCTTTGACCGACATGGTGAGGCTTTTGCCATCGGTGGTGTGCAGGGTGACATTGACGCTTTGGTCAGCAAATTCGGCGATTTTCTGGCGACAACCGCCACAGGGAGGCACCGGATCTGGGCTGTCGGCGATGACGTGAATCTCGGCAATGCGGGTGTCACCGGCGGCGATCATGGCGGCAATTGCACCAGCTTCGGCACAGGTGCCTTCGGGGTAGGCGACGTTTTCGACGTTACAGCCGATATGAAGGCGGCCCTCGGTGGACCGGATGGCAGCACCAACCTTGAAGCGGGAATAGGGGGCGTGGGCGTGCAGGCGGACGGCGGTGGCGGCTTCTTTGAGCATGGCAGCCTCTGGTTTGACCATTTGGTCACAATTGTGGGCGGGTTCGGCGGCTGTTGCAAGCGAAGCCGGGGGTTTTGCACCCCCGGACCCCGGCAGGATATTTATAGACAGAAAATGTCAGAGAAGGACCGTCGTGAAAATGCCGGGAAGCGAGACTTCAAGCAGCTCCAAATCCGGCGTGCAATCGACGTAGCGGGTTGCCATGTTGGGCGGGATCACGAAGGCGTCGCCGGGGGACAGGCGGAAGGGATCTTTACCCTCGCCCTCCAGCGTCATTTCACCGGACATCACAAAGTTGAAGAGGATGTCGCCCTGATGTCTGGTCCACGGTTGTTCGGTCGAAGGGTGGGGTGCGATGGGACGGGCGACCATGACCGATGCGACGCCCTTGGTGCCTGCGTTGATGGTGGTGTCGCGCGCCTCGAATCCGGGGATGCGAGAGGGTTGAAAGGTGCCTTTCGCGCCGACGTTGTGAACAAACTGCTGGCCCTGCCATTCGCGGTCGGGGCGGAAATACGGGGTCGGCAGGTTCATGGCGTGTTCGATCTCGGTGACGTGGTCAGCGGGTACGCCAATCTCGATCACCTCGATCCCATCGCTTGCCATGAGGACGCGGTGGCGGATTTCGGGCGGTTGGATGAAGCAATCGCCAGCGGTCAGGCGGATCGGACCGCCCTGATCTTCGTACACCACATCGACCCAGCCCTTGATGCAGAAGATCAGCTGAAAGCCGACCTTGTGGTAATGCACCATGTCGGGAACCGGGCCGCCATCGGGTATGCGGATGTGGCTGGCGATCATGGCACCACCCAAACGGGTCGGGATCAGGTCGCGATAGTGCATGCCAGCGCGACCGATGACCCACGGCGCTTGGTCAGCCAAGCGGCGGACGACGAAAGCGTGCTGGGTTTCGGGCAGGTGGACGGGGGGATTAAGCTCGTCAATTTCGATCCGGGTCCCGTTGGGGGCGGTCAGGCTGCGCTGGCCATCGGCAAAGCTGTCGGGATCGTCGGTCAGGATCCGCAGGGTGCCGGGGGATTCGGGCGCGCCCTTCTGGATGCGGATTCGCAGGCCGTGGCCGCTGAGCACCGCAACCTCTGGGTTGTCAGCGGGATAGATGCTGTCGAGGCGCATCTTGAGCGTTTTGGTGTAGAACGGCAGGTCATCGCGAAGCTGTTGTGTGGGCAGGCGGATTTCGGCGCGGGTTTCATATGGGTCTGGCATGGCAATCCTGTGGGCTTTCGGTAAGACTGCGAGTTTGGGGGGCGATTTGCAAGTGCGCCCAAACACGGGTGGCAGAAACCATTGCTATGCGCCATGAGGCAGATAGTTTAAGGGTAAACCATATTTTTGGGCGAGGATGCGGATGGAAGAGTCACGGCAAGAGAATGCCAGGCAATCGGCGCTGGATTACCACGAATTCCCGAAACCGGGAAAGCTGGAGATTCGCGCAACCAAGCCGCTTGCCAATGGCCGTGACCTGAGCCGAGCTTACTCGCCGGGCGTCGCCGAGGCGTGTCTGGAGATCAAGGCAGATCCATCGGCCGCCAGCCGTTACACCATTCGCGGCAATCTTGTCGGTGTGGTGACGAACGGGACGGCAGTGTTGGGGCTGGGGAACATCGGCGCTTTGGCTTCGAAACCAGTGATGGAGGGCAAGGCGGTTCTGTTCAAGAAGTTCGCCAACATCGACTGCTTTGACATCGAGCTGAACGAACCCGACCCGGTGAAACTGGCCGCGATCGTCTGTGCGCTGGAGCCGACGTTTGGGGCGATCAATCTTGAGGATATCAAGGCGCCGGATTGTTTCATCGTTGAACGGATATGCCGCGAGCGGATGAACATCCCGGTCTTTCACGATGATCAGCACGGCACGGCGATTGTTGTCGGGGCTGCTGCCACGAACGCGCTGCATGTGGCAGGCAAGAGATTTGACGAGATCAAGATCGTCTCGACTGGCGGCGGGGCGGCGGGAATCGCCTGTCTGAACATGTTGGTCAAGCTGGGGGTGAAGCGCGAAAACATCTGGCTGTGCGATCTGGACGGTCTTGTGTACCACGGGCGCACCACGCAGATGAGCGAGCAGAAGGCGGAGTATGCTCAGGGGACGGCCTATTCAACGCTAGGCGATGTGATCGTGGGGGCGGACCTGTTTCTGGGGCTGTCGGGGCCGGGGGTTCTGACGCCAGAGATGGTCGCCAAAATGGCACCGCGACCGATCATATTCGCGCTTGCCAATCCCAGCCCCGAAATCATGCCAGATGCTGCGCGCGCGGTTTCGCCGGACGCGATCATTGCCACGGGGCGTAGCGATTTTCCCAATCAGGTCAATAATGTCCTATGTTTTCCGTTCATTTTTCGCGGGGCGCTGGATGTCGGGGCGACCACGATCAATGCTGAAATGGAGCTGGCCGCGATTGACGGCATTGCAGCCCTTGCCCGGCAAACCACCAGTGCCGAGGCGGCGGCGGCTTATACCGGCGAAAAGCTGACATTTGGCGCAGATTATCTGATCCCGAAGCCGTTTGATCCGCGATTGATCGGTGTCGTAGCCTCTGCCGTCGCAAAAGCAGCGATGGAGACTGGGGT
>JBDSXE010000389.1:0-5863 GCA_039926325.1 Paracoccaceae bacterium
GATAATGCGCTGGCTTGCCAGCGACGGCCGCACCCTCAGCGACCCTGAAAAACTGCCGTTGCGCGCAGATTTCGGAAAGACCTGTATTCGCCTTGCGCTGCACATCGAGCCTTTTCCGCGCTCCACTCGCTGAAACCCCTATTGGGCGCGCAACTAGCTGCTGTTCGGCCAAGCGGTGACACCTATCATTGGCGCGGTGCTGATCTTCGCGCGCGGGCAAGGCGGCCACGTCGGCTTCGCCATCGGCCAGGACGATGCGCATTTCTTCGTCCTCGGCGGCAACCAATCTGACGCCGTCACCATCGCCCGCATCGCCAAGTCCCGCCTCCTCGGCGCGCGCTGGCCCGCGACCTACCCGTCCCGACTTCAGCGCCTGCCCACCATGAAGCCGGGCGAATTCCTCGCAACCACCTTTGAGTCCTGAACAGGAGAAAACCATGCTGAAACCTGCAATCCTCGCCCTCATCCGGCAAATCCTGACTGTCGCGGGCACCGCGCTGGTCGCCAAGGGCTACGCCCAGGCCTCTGATCTCGAACCGGTGATCGGTGCACTGCGGACCATCGGCTCGGTGGTTTGGTCAGTAGCTGACAAGCGGGGAAGGTGAGCGGTGTTCTGAAAGAAAAGCCGACAACCGCCTCTCAACATTGCGGCACGAGGTCAAGGGAAGGAATGGAAACCCGTCGTTGGTAAGATCAGCTTTCGGGTGCCGTATCATGAATTGGGCGAACTCCTGTGCTGGCAACCTGTAAAATTTGTGAGGCGATGAACAGACGAATGGCTAGCACTGCCTTTCTCAAGCGCTCTCCTTCTCAAGCAGAGGGCGGAATCTGGACCTTCGCTGCAGGTTAAATAGTCGGTCGCAGTGCGGACAAACCCGCCGTTAATGGTGTTGTGGGTTGTTGGTGGCTTTCGGTACGCCATGGCGCAAAGAAACACGCAGAAAGCCAGACGTCACAATGGCGCTATGGTTGAAAGTCTCTCGATGTGATCTACGCTGTCATCGCTCGCCTTAGGGCGTGCAGCAAAGCGAGTCTCGAGATCGCCTTGGCCAGACCAGGAACGTGCATGTCGTTCGTCATGCCGTCTTTAAGTGGTGAAGGTCCTGTTCTCGAACATCGTGCTGGTCGTCCACATTGTCAAAAGGGTGACCGTCAGCGTGCGTGCCAGTGCCACGCGGGCCTTCCAGGACCCGTCGAACACTTGAGGCTTACTCGGCTGTATCTTTGAAAGTACCTAACCTGAGTCAGTGCGGGGCAATCCATTGGACACTAAGCATAGACTTTGGACCCTGCTTTTAAAGAAGCGCCCGCGTTCGATACCGTCCGGCGACGCCCATGTATCGATGCAGGGGCGTCGTCAATTTCTCTGGTAGAGAAACCGTTTCCCGCAAGGCCATCCACCTCGCGCCACCCAGAAATCGAGGCTGCCATGACCACGATGAACTTTCAATATGCCATAACCGAACTAGTACGTCAGATAAATGCGGCCAGCCCAAAGGACAAAGAGCTTGCCGTGCAGGGGTTGCGCGGCGCAATCGCCGACACTGACAGTACAACCTTGCGACCGGTGTCTCCCCCAGATGAGGACGAGATGTTCGACAATATGCCGGTCTGAGCGGTGAAATCAGGCCCGGCATTGCCGACGAGCGACACAATAACGCCCGAAATGATGTACACCAAAGCCTGCTTACAATGAGGAAATCTGGGTTTGAAAACGGTAAATGGTTCGCTCAACGGGCATCCGATTTTGATGCGCTTGAGAAACGCTGGAAGTGGTAAATGAAAGCTGCGATTCGCTGCGACGCGGCATTGGGAAAGATGGCGATTTTGATCTTAGATCGGCTTGACTGCTTCACAAAGCCATGTCAGCAAGGGGAACAAAGCACGATTTCGCCCTACGCGTCCGAATGGCGACTTTAGCTCTTCAGGCGACCCGCGGGCAGGTCTGATCAAGGTAGGCCGGATCGAAATCTGCAAGCTTCATCAGGCTCCGATGGTTAATGAATTTCACCTGACCATGCCTGAAGCTGACCAAGCCTGCTTCTCTGAGAGTGCGCAGAACGCGATTGACATGCATGGAAGTAAGTCCCAACGCATCTGCAAGATGAATTTGCGTTAGTGGGCAGTCATACCCCGCCGTACTGCCCAATCCGACGAGCGTTAGTCGCGCCCCGAGTTCGAGCAAGAAATGAGCCACGCGCTTGCTTGCATCGCGCCGACCCAGCCGGACAAGATGCTCGACCAACATCGCTTCGTCGCGCGAGGCAGCCCAAAGAAGCGCTGTGGCTAATCTCGGGGTCGTCGAAAAGGCATCAAGGAGACGTTGCTTGGAAACTTCGATGGCCAAAATATCGACGATCGGTTCGAAACTAAGGTCAGATGTTTGCAGCATGATGCTGCGAAACCCCAGAAAATCGCCAGGGATCTGAAAATCGACGATCTGGCGGGTCCCGTCAGGCTGGGGCTTGTATGAGCAGACCCATCCGGCGACCAGAATGTAGGCGGTCCGCTTGGTCTGCCCTTAATGAATCATATCGCGCCCAGCCAAAAAGGATCGACGTTTCAGATGCAAACGGTCAAGAACGTCGAGTTCATCTTCTGACAACGCAGTGAAGGCCGAGAGCTTTAGGGTGACGGGATTGCTTTCGACATTCATTTCTTTCTCCGGAAAATTTGTGAAAAACCCAGCCACAAGGGATCAACGTAACTGATTGGGATTAATTCCGCACATCTGTTCTCGCCCGCCGGAACCGCACCTCGCGTCCCTTGTTCATGCCCGATCCTGACACGCTGCAGGGGCGGGACCGGAGCGCCCTGGGCCGCCGCGATCAATACGTGCCCCAGCTGCGGGAGGTGTTTGATACCCTCCCCCTAGCCCTTTCCCTCAATTGCCGAAAGCGGTGCGAAGGTCTTTCGTCGCCAGATCCATCGCCTGCTTGGCCTCTGGCACGACCGCGCCCATGCCGAAGAATTCGTGCGTAACACCGTCGTAGTTTTTCATGTCGACCGGAACGCCAGCCGCCATAAGAGCCTGACCAAACGCCTGACCTTCAGAGCGGAGCGGGTCGATCTGAGCGGTGATCACGGTGGCTGGGGGTAAACCTTTCAGATCGGTGTGGGCTACCAGATTGACGCGAGTATCGGCGGCATCCTCCATCTTTGTGAAGGCGTATTTCACGAACCACGCCATATCGGCCTTGCCCAGCGGCGCGGCGTCTGAATTCTCGATATAGGAGGGCGTGTTCATGTCGTTTCCGGCAATGGGATAGACCAGCAACTGATAGACAGGTATCGTGATCTTGTTGTCGCGGGCCTTGATGGCAACGTTTGCCGCCAAGTTGGCACCGGCACTTTCCCCTGCGACAGCCATGCGGGTCGCGTCACCGTTCAGCTTGCCAGAGTTTTCGACGGCCCAGACATACGCTGCATAAGCATCGTCATGGGCTGCGGGAAATACGTTTTCCGGACCTTGCCGATAATGCGCTGACACGACGACCGCCTTGGCCCCCAACGCGAGAGAGCGGGCAGAGGCGTCGTAGGTGTCGATGTTGGCGATGACCCAACCACCGCCATGAAAATATACGATTACAGGGAATGGGCCTTTCCCGGGCGGGGTGTAGATGCGGGCTGGGATGTCGCCTGCTGCGCCTTTGATCATCATGTCGCGGGTGGCGATATTAGCCTCTGGCCCAGGCTTGATGCCCATGTCCTTCATCACGGCGGCGACGGCGTCGGCTGGGGTCGGCTGGGCGCGAACCTGTGCGACGGTCTGGCTATGGATAGGTTTGGCACCCAGGGACTTCAGCTTGTCGAGGACGACCTGCATTTCAGCGGTGGGCTTTGCCATTTGTTCGGCTTGGGTTGCCGTGTCAGCCATTCCGTTGACAGGGAAGAGGGTGGCGGCAGCCAGAGGTGTAGACAAAACTGCCTTGCGAACCGGTTTACTCATACTATCGCCTCGGTTTTCCGATTCACTCATACTATCACCTCTGTTTTTGCCGGCGGCGAAATCGCCTTTTGGCGTACCCAATAACGAAGGGGGCGCGTGATTGTTCCTTGGGAGCATTGGTGAGATGGCAGGTTTCCGCCTCTCAGCCTGGCACCGCCTGCCGGATCAGGCGGCAAAGTTGTGACTTTTCGTCTCAGGAATCGTCGCAGATAACTATTCGTACGCGCCAAGGGCAATGTGCTTCGCCCTCAATGCGGTGTGCGTTAGCGCAACCCAAGTTTGTCGGTATTGGCGCTATGGTCGCCGCACCGAATTGCGGCCATCAATGATCTTGTGGATCAGCTTCGCAACTGCGGCATGCATTTCGGCCTGGCCGTCGTCATTCGGATGGTCCTCGTGTGTTTTGGCAGCGTCCTGCAGAACGCCGACGATTTCTCGTTCGGGCAGGATGTTCCGGTCATTCAGGGCCAGCATCAGCGATTCGCAGATGGTCAGGGCCGCTGCAGCGGTCACATCCGCTCCGGGCCGATTCGTGTCAGATACTTTCGATGTGGCGTTCATGGAGGAATCCTCGATTATTTTGGCCGGGGTTTGGCCGGCCGCCGATCTTGTTTCCAGAATTTTCCCTGTTTTCGCAGATTCGGCGCAGAAAAAACTGATCTGTAGCAGGATTTCGCTAAATACCGCCCGACAGGAGGCGCAAGCTGCGTCTGAGAGCTTATGGGGCACCGCACCGACGGAGCAGCACGAGAGGAGTTCCAAGCAGGCTCCAAGCGGGAAAAGTTGGCGAGGCGGCCCGCCTTCCCGCACGGCAATCTCTGCCTCGGGACGGAAGCTGCCGCGCAGAAGACCATAGGAATGCAACTGGCGCAGCCACCCGGCATCGCTGACATCGGTCTTCCGGCCGGGCACGTTCTTGGCGTACCGGGCGTTCACATGGATAACCTCCAGCCCGTGCTGCTCGAGGATCTCAAAGGCCGGGATCCAATAGACAGCGGTCGATTCCATCGCAACAGACGTGGCACCGCAGGATTTGAACCAACGGGCAAGATCGTGCAAATCATGGGTAAAGGTCCCGAAGGCGCGTATCGGCGTGTCTGTGCTGTCGGGGTTCACCGCAGCCATGTGCATCGTCGATCCAATGTCGATTGCAGCGGCGCTTGGGTTGACCGGCTTCAGCTGTGAGCGATCGCCCGTCGTTATTTTGATCATGATGGATCCCTCCGTTCAGATGTGGGCGGAGGGTCTGGGCCATGCCAATCCGTCATCTTCCTAACCGGGATCACCGCATGCGCGGCGTCGCCACTCTCAAGTGCGCATCAGCCCATGTGCCACGTTTTTTAACGGGGTCGAAGCCACCAATAAGCTAACGGCAACTACCCTCCTGTCGTCGACCATAGCACAAGCTGTGTCTACCGCGCACAGGCGGGCAAAGGGCCCGGGACGGTTTTTTAGCGGCTCCCTCTCCTCCCGGAGAAACCGAATCTCACGTCGAAGCCCTTCGTTCTCTCGCAAGAGGTTCTGATCAGGGTCGGACGACCCGGTTTCATCAGACACCGTCTTCACCCATTTGTTCCGGGTCGAAAACCCAATCCCCAAATCAGACGCAACCTGACGTCTGGTCAGGCCGCTGGTAAGCGCAATGCGAACCGCATCCCGCTTCAACGCGTCGCTGTGTATCGCTTCCATATCCGGTCTCCTTGATGGCAAGTATTTCTCTCAAAAAACCGGAACGAAACCGCGACAGGTCCACATGGACCCGCGAAGGGTTGTGGAATCACCACGTAACCGCTTTAATCTCAGACGGATAAAGCGCGTTGGAACGGGTTGCTATGTGATGGCAATAAAGAGCGGCGACGGCACTGATCGCGTAGGCGAGTCGCCCCGCCCGCGAGCTACCGAACGCGTGGCGGC
>JBDSXE010000390.1:0-4545 GCA_039926325.1 Paracoccaceae bacterium
ATATCGTCTTTGCCCATCCGACAAGTTCCGGCCGGATGCAGTGCTGCGTGGGCCTCTGTCTGGCAAAAACGGCGAAAATCGGCGCGGGTGATTGCAGCCCCGTCGGGAGCATGGCGGCGGGCGACGAAGCGGCGCATTTCAGGCTGCTCCATCACCTCCATCGCGAAAAGGCCGCCTTCGGTCACCGCGTCCAGATCATAGGGCTCGGCGAAATAGTTGGGCCGCACGCGGGGAGGCGCGGCGGGATCGGCATTGGCCAGCAGAATTTCCCCGCGCGAGCGGGGGCGGATCTGGCCGAGGTTGACGGTGCAGCCATTGCCGCCGGGCACGGCCTGAACCCCCTCCTCAATACCGGCACCGCAGACAAGGAAAAACTGCACATCGGGCAGGGACTCCTGCCGGTTGCCCCACCAGAACGCGCCACCCTCGATCAGGTTAGAGGTTGCGGGGCCGTTCTTGAACATCAGATAGTCTAGGCCGGCCAGCGCCTTCCAATGCAGCTTTTTGTACTTGTCATAGCTGTGCGGACCGTTGAGCTGATAGATCAGCGAAATCTCGACATGGTCTTGCAGGTTCTGGCCAACCCCCGGCAGGTCAACCAAAGTGTTGATGCCATGCTCGGCCAGATGGCCGGCCGGGCCTATGCCCGACAGCATCAGCAGTTTGGGTGAGGCAATGGCACCGGCGGACAGAATCACCTCAAGCCGGGCCAGCAGGGTTTCGGTCCGGCCGTTGCGGACATATTCGACGCCGGTTGCCCGGCCCTTTTCAATCAGGATGCGGGTCAGGCGGGCGCCGGTTGTGATTGCCAGGTTCTTGCGTTTTTTGGCCGGGCCAAGATAGGCCGTCGCCGCGCTGGACCGGCGAGCGTTGTGGGCGGTGATCTGGTATAGCCCTGCCCCGGCCTGATCGCCTGAATTGAAATCGGGGTTAAGCGGCAGGCCGGATTGCTGGCACGCCCGCAGCCAAGCGCGGGTCAGCGGGTGGATATGGTCGATATCCGACACGCCCAGCGGTCCGCCGGTGCCGTGGGTGTCGTTGCTGAAGCGGTTGTTATCCTCGGCCTTTTTAAAATAGGGCAGGACGTCGCTGTAACCCCAGCCCTCGGCCCCTTGGGCAACCCAAGCGGCATAGTCATCGGGATTGCCACGGATATAGATCATGGCATTGACCGAACTGCCGCCGCCCAACACGCTGGCCTGAACCATCGTTGGGGCTTCTTTGCCAGCCTGAACGTGGTTCGGCTCCCAAGGCATGCGTTTTAACAGCGGGCCTTGGGCGGTCTTGTAATAGGCGCCGGGGATATGAATCCACGGGCTGGTGTCGCGTGGACCTTCCTCAAGCAGGGTGACCTGACAATCCACATTTTCGGAAAGTCGGGAGGCTATGACGCAGCCGGTAGAACCTCCACCTATGACAATATAGTCGACGCTTGCCATGCCCCGTACTTCCGTTTTTGTTAATATAAAGCGGCCCAATAGATTGGGTCCAACTGAGCAAAAACTACGCTGATCCAGCGCCACTGCATATTGCGCAAAGGGCAGCAATATGACGCATAATGACGCGCATATGTAAATATAGTGCGCCATTATGCTTTATTTTGCGATTTCCTAGCGGGAATCCATTGCAGCGAAACTGGGTTCCACCTATCCATAGCGTGTTGACAGATACGGACGAGCAGACCTTGCCGATTCATGTCTCCAAGCAAAAGGGTGAAAGAGTGCAATCCCAAAGGCTGATTTATCACGGTCTGGTGTCGCGCCATTCGACTCTTGCCATGGATTTGGAAATCATGCGGGCCACAGGGTTTGCCGGTCTTGAAATATCTGCCGCAAAGATGCGATCCGTTCTGGAGGCCGGGTTTACCGAAGCCGAATTGGCCGAATGGCTGAATGGTGTTGATATTCCCGGCATTGGCTTTCTGCTGGATATTGAACGGACCGGACACGACGAACCCGCCCTGCTACGCGAGGCGGAGGATATCTTTCACCTTGCGACCATAGCAGGCGCGAAGGGGGTTCAGGTGCTGACCGGCCCGGTCGATGTCAAAGCCGTGTTGGCCCATGCCGCCGGAACCAACTCCGGCTTGTATGAGGGGGTGTTGCGGTTGCCGAAGGCAGAGCAGATCACGAAAACCGCCACCAATCTGCGCAATCTGGCGGATATGGCAGCCTCGAAGGGGTTGCTGTTGTACCTTGAATCGCTGGCATGGTCGCCGCTGAACACCCTTGCGGATCAGGTCGAGCTGATCGACCGGACCGGGCGCGATAATGTACGGCTGGTGGTGGATTACTGGCATTGCTACGCCTCGGGCGACACGCCAGACGCTGTGGCAAAGCTCGATGGCAAGATGATCTATGGCGTGCATATCTGCGACTCGCTGCCCTTTCACGGCGGCATTCCGAACGAGGCCATTCTGCGCGATGTGCCGACCGGACAGGGCGTGCTGAACATGCAGGCCTGGACGGATGCGGTGAAGGCGACCGGCTATGTCGGGTGGTGGAGCTGCGAGTTGTTCTGCCGCAAGCAGCAGCAGGACAACAGCTTTACCGTCGCCAGCGATCTGCACAGGTTGATGACCGGTTTGGTATTCGGGCGTTAAGCCGGAAAAGGATTGCAGATTGGACAAAGCAGTTTTCGCCGCCGCAAGGTTGAGCGGGCGGATGGCTTTCTTTGCGGCGGGGTTTGCACTGTCGGCCTGGGCGCCGCTGGTGCCCTATGCCAAGGCCAATCTGAATGCCGACGAAGGCACGATGGGTCTACTCTTGTTGTGCATGGGGTTTGGCGGGGCGTTGACGATGCCGCTGGCCGGGTGGGCAGTTTCGCGCATCGGGGCCAAACCGCTGATCATTGCGGGTGGCTTAGGCATGGCGATGACGCTGCCGTTGCTGGGGGTGCTGACCAGTCCCGTTCTGTTCGCGGCAGGGCTGTTTTTGTTCGGTGCCTCGCTGGGGTTGATTGATGTGTCCATGAACATCCACGAGGTGACGATTGAGCGGGCGACGGGTATCGACAAAATGTCGGGCCTGCATGCGATGTTCAGCGTGGGCAGCATTGCGGGTTCTGGCGCGATGGCCGGGGTTTTGGCGCTGGGGATCAACCCGATGGCCGCGGCTTTGGCAGGCGGTGCGGTTACTTTCTTCGCCACGCTGGCCGCCTCGCCGCGCCTTATGGCCGGGCGGGTGGAGCAACGGCCCGGAATGGCATGGCCACGCGGCATCGTGATCTTGCTGGCGTTGCTCGCCGCGTTGGCCTTTCTGGCCGAGGGCGCGGTGCTGGATTGGAGCGCGATTTTGATTTCCGGGCGCGGGCTGCTTAGCCAGTCGACCTCCGGAACCGGGTATTTCCTGTTTGCGATTGCGATGACGGCCGCTCGCCTGGGCGGCGACCGCATCGTCCGGCGGTTTGGCGCAGTACGGGTGTTGCAGATGGGCAGCCTGATCGCCTGCGCGGGCTTTGTCGCGTTGCTGGCGTCGCCCTGGGTTTGGCTGGCTATGGCGGGGTTTGCCCTGTTGGGGGCGGGACTCGGCAACACGATTCCGATCATGTTTGGTCTTGCCGGACGGCAAAAGGTGATGGATTCCGGCATCGCTGTCGCCACGATCACCACCATCGGCTATTCGGGTATCATGATCGGGCCAGGGCTGATTGGTTTGGTCGCCAAAGAAACCAGCCTAGTCACGGCCTTTTGGCTGCTGGCAGGGCTTATGCTGGCGCTCGCAACCTTCGCCCGAATGGCCTCGCGGGTTTGACGGCAACCTCAGCTTGCAGGCGGCCCGGCGATGCTAACCGTTTGAAAGGGCAGCACCAGGATTGTTGAGCCTGTTCGATTCAGCAATACTGGGATACACCACCGCTGGCTTGTCGGTCTTGGCAACCAATGGCCCGCGCTTGCCGTAATTCGCAAAGTCGTAGTCGGGCACGACGAACGCCAAATTGAGGATGGAGCCGAACATTTGATACTCCTACTGTCACGAGATCGGTAATTTGCCCCAATGCGCAAGGGCCGAAATCTGCAATAAGGCACTGATTTTCAGAGTCGGTCTATCGCAATAGAGGCCACAAAACCGTCCGAGGCGCTATTGCGCACAGCGGCGAATACTGGCGCGACTTTGCGCAGTCAGCGCTTCAGATGTAAGCGACAAAATCCACGACAGTCATTCATCGCGCGCCAGCACCAGGACGGCCAGCAGCGCCACAAGAGCCGAGGCACCGACGATGCAGAACATGCCGGTGGCAAGGCCGAATTGCTGCGCGATGGCCCCGATCAACGGAGGCCCGATGATCTGGCCGCAAAACCCGATGGCCATGACCGAACTGATGTTTGTCGCGGGAGCGCCGGTCTTGATCTTGCCCGCCAGGCTGAACAGCAACGGCACCAAAGTCGCATGCGCGAGGCCAAGAAACCCCATCGCGGTGATGCCGCCGACAGCAGAGCCCAAGGCCAGACCGATGCCCATCGCGGTCGCACCAAACACCCCGCCAAATATCACCACAGCCCTTGGCCCGAAGATCAGCCTCGCTTTGTCACCAAACACCCTGCCA
>JBDSXE010000391.1:0-3376 GCA_039926325.1 Paracoccaceae bacterium
CCTGCCCCCGCGCGTTACCGACCGCGCTTACGCCCGCCTCGCGCATATTGCCGAGATGACAGGGCAGACCCAAGCCCTGCGTGTAGCAGTTGAAGGCGGCGGCTGTTCCGGTTTCCAGTACGACATCAAACTGGACGTGCCACAGGCCGACGATCTGGTACTGGAGAAATCCGGCCAGACCGTTCTGGTCGATGCCGTCTCACTTCCTTTCCTGTCGAACGCCGTCATCGACTTTACCGACGAACTGATCGGCGCCCGCTTCGTCATTGAAAACCCGAACGCCAGCAGCTCTTGCGGCTGCGGCACCAGCTTCTCCATCTGATGAAGCTTCTGATGCTCGGTTCTGCCCCGATGGCGCTGGCCGCCCGGGGCTGGCCCCGCGTACCGTTCGACCGCATTCTTGCCATCAACAATGCATGGGCCATCCGCGACGACTGGGACGACATGATCCACCCGTGGGATTTCCCAGATGATCGACGCCCCACCCCCAATGCCCACCAGCGCCTGATCACCCAAGAAGCCTTTGTGCCCGCCCAAAACGCCCATGGCGGCTTTGTCTACGCTGGCGGCACCATGGCCTTCACCGCCGCCTACTGGGCGCTTTCTGCGCTGAAACCTCACGTCATCGCCACCTACGGCTGCGACATGCATTACCCCGCCATCGGTCCCACCCATTTCTACGGCATCGGCACACCTGACCCCTTGCGTGCCGACATCACCCTGCGCTCGCTAGAGGGTAAATCCGCACGCCTGATGATCCTCGCCGCCCAACAAGGCTGCGCGATGGTCAATCTGTCGGACGGGCCGAGCCGCCTTGTTTTCCCGCGCGCCACTGCCAAAACTCTCCCCAACGGTCCTGCCCCCTACAATCTGACCCTCGCGACACAGGCGCTGCAGATCGAGCGCGACCTTGACTACACGGTCCCATCGGGCCGCTACTGGGAAGAGGCCAACCGATTTGACGCAGCCCGGATCGACGCGCTTGACGCGCTTTGGCTTGCTGCCGCCCAACCCTGACTTGCCCCTTGCCCCCGACGCGTTCTAAGATTGCGGCAGGGAGAGCCATATGAAAATCGCCACCTTCAACATCAACGGCATCGGCGCCCGGCTGGACGCGCTGAAGGTATGGCTGCTGGAGTCCGACAGCGACGTGGTCTGCCTGCAGGAAACCAAAAAGATCGACGCCGACTTTCCGCGCGAAGCGTTCGAAAGCATGGGCTACCACGTCGAACTGCACGGCATGAAATCCTTCAACGGCGTCGCGATCCTGTCCAAACTGCCGCTGGAGGATGTCACACGACGCTTGCCCGGTAATGACGCAGACGAACAAACCCGCTGGATCGAGGCTACGGTGATCGGCAAGCGCCCGGTGCGCGTGACCAGCCTGTACCTGCCCAACGGCAACCCCGCCCCGGGCCCGAAATACGACAACAAACTGCACTGGATGGAACGGATGCGCCAGCGCGTCGCCACCTTGTTGGAAACTGAAGAACCGCTGGTTTTCTGTGGCGATTACAACGTCATTCCGCAACCTATCGACGCCACCCGCCCGGAAGACTGGAAAACCGACGCGCTGTTCCTGCCAGAAAGCCGCGCCGCTTATCAGCGCATCGTGAATCTTGGTCTGACCGAAGCCTTCCGCGCCCGGGACCAGGGCCCCGGCCACTACACGTTCTGGGATTTTCAGCGTGGCGCATGGGAGCGAAACAACGGCATCCGCATCGACCACCACCTGCTGTCCCCACAAGCGGCTGACCTGTTGTTGGAAACCGGCATCGACAAAGCTGTCAGGGGCCGCGAAAAACCGTCAGACCACGTCCCGACATGGATCGAACTGGACGCCTAGCAAAGTCAGCCCTCAACGCCCCTCGACCGGCAACAGGCATGCAGCCACCCGCCGCCCTTCGCCCAACAATACGTTGTACGTCCGCGCGGCAGCGGGAGAGTTCATCACCTCGACCCCGATGCCCTCTGCCTCCAGCGCGTCGCGGAACGGCACTGGCACATGCGCGATCTCTGCCCCGGTGCCGACCAGCAAAACGTCGATCCGCCCCAGCAGCGACAGCGGAGTTGCCACATCCGTCATCCCGCCCCACGGTCCGGCATCCCACGGCGTCACGAAACACGCCCCGCGCAGCACATGGGTGCCAACGCGAAAAAACCCCGGCCCATAGCCCTCGATGGCAAGGGCTTGGCCGTAGGTGATTTCGGTCATGCGGATGTCAGGCATCTATATTGGCGAACTCATGGTCCGCACCCTTGCCGGTTTTTCGGGTCTTTTCACTGCGGTCCAATCCAAGGAACAGCACAAGGTTCTTGGCGACATAGACCGAGGAATACGTACCCAGAAACACCCCCATGAAGATCGCAAAGCTGAACCCGCGGATCACATCGCCGCCCAGAACCAGCATCGACCCAACCGCGATCAGCGTAGTCAGCGACGTCATCAGCGTCCTGCTCAACGTCTCGTTCACCGAAAGGTTCATCACTTCACGCAGCGGCATCGTCTTGTATTTGATCAGATTTTCCCGCAATCGGTCAAACACCACCACCGTATCGTTGATCGAATAGCCCAGGATGGTCAGCAGCGCCGCCACGATGGTCAGGTCGAATTTGATCTGGAATACCGCGAATATCCCGATGGTGATGAACACGTCGTGCAGCAGTGCCAGCACGCCGCCCAATGCAAACTGCCATTCGAACCGCAGCCAGATATAGCCCATGATCGCGAACGACGTCACCGCCACCGCGATGATCGACGATTTCACCAGCTCTCCCGAAACCTTGGGGCCGACCGATTCCACCGATGGGATCGTCAGCTTGGGGTCCATCTTGACCAGCGCTGCCTTGACCGCATCCAGCGTTGCAGGAGAGATGGAGTCGACCTTGTCAGCCGCCGAAATCCGGATGCTGGCGACATGCTGATCGGCGCGAAACGTCGGATCGAACACTTCGTTGATCGCAACATCGCCCAGTCCCAGCCCTTGCAGCGTCTGCCGGTACAGGCCCGCGTCAACCGCAGTCGGGCTGTCCGTCCGCAACGTGGTGCCGCCCTTGAAGTCGATACCGTAGTTAAGCCCCATCACCCCCCAGGCAACAAAAGCTAGCACCATCAGCCCCATAGACCCGCCAAAGGTCAGCCATTGATGCGCGAAAAAGTTGATGTTGGTCTTTTCGGGTGCGAGTCGCAAACGCCATGCCATGATTATATCCCTACACGATCAGCGTCTTGGGCTTGCGCCAGTTGAACCAGATCTCGATCATCGTCCGCGTCAGATAGATTGCCGAGAACACCGAGGCGACAATGCCGATGGCCAGCGTCACGGCAAAACCGCGCACCGGACCGGCACCGAAATAGTATAGCACCACGGCGGTG
>JBDSXE010000392.1:0-2905 GCA_039926325.1 Paracoccaceae bacterium
GCGGGTGCGGGTGCTGTCCTATGGCGTTGGTGCCATCACCGATACTGATGTCGGGCTGGCGGAGGCTTCCGGCGCGCCGATCATCGGGTTCAACGTGCGGGCCAATGCCAGTGCACGGCAATCGGCGCACCAGAAGGGTGTGGAGATCCGGTATTATTCGGTGATCTATGATCTTGTGGACGACATCAAGGCGGCGGCATCGGGTCTGCTGAAGGCGGAAATCCGCGAGACGTTCATCGGCTATGCGACGATCAAGGAAGTCTTCAAGGTTTCCGGGATTGGCATGGTTGCGGGGTGTCTGGTGACCGAAGGCATCGCGCGTCGTTCGGCAGGCGTGCGCCTGCTGCGAGATAACGTGGTGATCCACGAGGGCACGCTGAAAACGCTGAAACGCTTCAAGGACGAAGTGAAGGAAGTGATCTCCGGCCAAGAATGCGGAATGGCGTTCGAGCGGTACGAAGATATCCGCAAGGACGACGTGATCGAAATTTTCGAGCGGGAAGAGATTCAGCGCCGCTTGGCGTGACGCGCTTGGGATATTCAGAGATGGGGCTGCCTTTGGGCGGCCCTTTTCATTTCGGGGCCACGATTTTTCTGCGAAAAATCAAAAGGTCAGAGCCAGTCGCGCAGGATGGGGATCAGCGGTAGGTCGGCGGGCGGCATGGGGTAGTCGCGCAGATTTTGCGGGCGGACCCAGGCGAGGGTCTGGCCCTCTTGCGGGGCGGGAATGCCGTCCCAGCGGCGACAGGCGAACAGCGGCATCAACAGGTGGAAATCGTCGTAGCTGTGACTGGCGAAGGTCAGAGGGGCGAGGCAAGAGCGCCAGGTGTCAATGGCAAGTTCCTCGCGCAGTTCGCGGATCAGGGCGGCTTCGGGGGTCTCGTTGAGTTCGACCTTGCCGCCCGGAAACTCCCACAGACCGGCGAGGGATTTGCCTTCGGGCCTTTGGGCAAGCAGAACGCGACCTTCGGGGTCGATGAGGGCGACGGCGGCGACGAGCAGGATTTTCATGTGGTGCCTTTGGTCAGCCGCCGGGGGTTTTCCACCCCCGGACCCCCGAGGATATTTAGGAGCAAATGAATGGGGTGACGAGCGCCCCGATTTCAGGAGCGCCCCGAACTTACGAGCGATAGTCGGCGTTGATCTCGATGTAGCGGTTGGTCAGATCGCAGGTCCAGACTGAACGGGTGCTTTTGCCAAGGCCCATATCGACCGCGATCACCAGTTCGGAGTTGAGCATGTAGCTGGCACCCAACTCTTCGCGGTAGTCGGGGTCGCGCCAGCCGTAGCGGGCCACGGTGATGTCGCCAAAGCTGATGGTCAGCTTGTCGCGGTCAGCCGCTGCCCCCGATTTGCCGATGGCGGCGACGATGCGGCCCCAGTTCGGGTCTTGGCCAGCGATGGCTGTCTTGACGAGGGGGGAGTTGGCGATGGCGAGCGCCACTTTATGCGCGTCAGTGTTGGACGCGGCACCGGTCACCCGAACCTCGACGAATTTGGTGGCACCTTCGCCGTCACGGATGACCTGATGGGCGAGGTTCAGCATAACGCTTTGCAGTGCCGCCTCAAACGACTTGAGGTGCGCGCCTTTCAGTGGGGCGGCATGCGAAAGACCGGTGGCGGCGAGAAGCAGCGTGTCGGAGGTGGAGGTGTCGCTGTCGACCGTGATGGAATTGAAGGTGGCATCGACGTTGCGGGACAACAGTTTCTGCAAGGTGACGGCGGAGATTTTGGCGTCGGTGAAGATGTAGACCAGCATCGTCGCCATGTCGGGCGCGATCATGCCCGAGCCTTTGGCAATGCCGGCGATGTGGACGGTGCCACCCTCACCCTCAAAGCTGGCGGAGGCGCCCTTTGGGAAGGTGTCGGTGGTCATCATGGCTTGGGCGGCCATGGCGATGGCGTCTTCTTGCAGCGCGGTGGTCAAGGCGGGTATGGCGGCGGTGATGCGGTCGTGCGGCAGCGGTTCACCGATCACGCCGGTTGAGGAGGAGAATACGCGGGCGGCGGGAATACCGAGGGCTTTTGCGACGGCGGCGGTAATTTCGGCGACCGATATGTCGCCGGCTTTACCGGTGAAGGCGTTGGAGTTTCCGGAGTTGACGATGATCGCGGCACCTGCCCCATCCGCCACCTTGATCGCCATTTTCGCCTGACAATCGCGCACACAGGCGGAGCGAGTGGTGGAGCGGGTGAATGTGCCGGCCATAGCGGTGCCGGGGGCGAGGCGGACCAGCATCACATCGCGGCGATTCTGGTAGCGCACACCAGCCTCTACCGACGCAAACTCTACCCCGGCGATGCAGGGCAGATCGGGGAAGTGCGAGGGGGCGAGTGGCGACACCGGCTTTGGCTTTTTCACAGGCTTGGCCGGGATTGCAGCGGCGCGCAGCAGTTTCAGCTGCTTTTTCATCGCCTTTGCTTCGGCCTTCCAATCGGTTTTTGCCATGATCCCGCCCCCTAAAGTCGGTTACTTGTCCAACAGACCGATGTCTTTGACCAGCGCCGGATCAATCACCGTGTCCGACCGGGTAATGGTAGCTTTGGCGGTCACATCTTTTATGAACGCTGCAACGGCGTCTTTCTGGATTTGCGCGGCCAGTTCATCATGCACATCGGCCAAGGCCGGGGCGGCGGCATTGCGGGTTTCGGATACCAGGATCAGGTGCCAGCCGAAGTCGGTCTTGATCGGGCCGACGACCGTGCCGACCGGGGCGGAAACCACCGCATCTTCGAACGGCTTGACCATTGCACCGGTGCCAAACCAGCCCAGATCGCCACCAGCCGCAGCAGAGCCGTCCTTGGAGTTGGCTTTGGCAACATCTGCAAAGGCCGCACCACCCTTGATTTGCGCCAGCAGTTCCTTGGCCTTGTCTTCGCTGTCGACCAGAATGTGCGCGGCGTG
>JBDSXE010000393.1:0-7360 GCA_039926325.1 Paracoccaceae bacterium
CGCAGTCCCAAATAATTTGATATGCTTGATTTATACAGGCATGGGCCATAAATGGGACAACGGTACAATAAGGAAAAAACACCATGACAATTGACTTAGAGACCCTGTCGCTTAAAGAGCTGAAGGACCTTCAATCGCAGGTGGCAAAAGCGGTTTCGTCATTCGAAGACCGCAAGAAAAAAGATGCCTTGGCCGCTTTGGAAGAAATTGCGCGCGCAAGAGGCTTTACCTTGGCCGAACTGATGGGAACTTCATCGGTGCGTAAACGCACGCCGGCTGTCGCGAAATACGCCAACCCGGGAAACACATCGGACACCTGGTCAGGCCGCGGCCGCAAACCGCGTTGGTTTGCAGCGGCACTGGCTGCGGGCAAAACACCGGACGACTTGGCGATCTGATTGGCGTCAATAAAGGCCGCTGTATCAAACAGCGGCCTTTAGCCACTTCATGAACACTTTCAACTCAGGTCGTTTCGGCCCCTGCCGTGATACGATGTAGTATGCCATGCTATCATCTCGGATCGACCTGACGATTTCCAGCGTTCCGCTTTCCACATCCTGCTCCAACAATGCAGCCGCTTCGACGTGCAGGCCATAACCCTGCCGCGCCGCAGACAGCGCCAGTTCTTCAGTCGGAATATAGGCAATTGTCATCTTTTCAGGGTAAAGTCCGAAACTTCGTAACCATGCCAAGGCCTCGGGCCAGTTCTGCTCGATCACCCACGGCATTGCCGACATTTCCTCTGTGGTCAGGCTTTTACGGCCTTGCAGCAGGGCGGGGGCGCCAACCACCACGTAATCCGCTGCCGTCAGCAATTCGACGTCCATTCCCGGCCAGATACCGTTGCCAAAGCGGATTGCAAGGTCGATCCCCTCGCGCCGCAAATCCACGACACGCTTGTCCGGGTGCAGTGAAATCGGCACCTCGGGGTGGGTCGACCAGAAACCCTTTAGTCGCGGCATCAACCATTGCGCGGCAAAAGCCGGGGTCAACGTCACCCGTACTGGGGCACCTGGACCGGAGAGCTTCATTTCGTCCAGCGCCAGCGCAATCGACCGGAATCCTTCTGCCAGCGCAGCTGCCAGGCGCGCGCCCTCCGGCGTCAGCAGCAGCCCACGCCCCTCGCGGTAGATAAGTTCGCGACCCAGATGATCCTCTAGCCCGCGCACTTGTTGTGCGACTGCAGCATGGGTCACATTCAGCGCCTTGGCAGCCAGGGTAAAGCTCTGCAACCGCGCCGCCACCTCGAATGCCCGCAACGACGTCAATGAGGGAAAGCTGCGCCAATCAACAGCCATGTGATAGCCCACCTATCATGTCAGAAAATTCGCTGACTCGCAGACTAGATGATTTTCGCTTATAAACAAGACATGATGATGCTCAGAAAGGATTACACCATGTTAAGCATACTTGCAGACGCCATACTGATCGCCACTGGTCAGCGCCCGATAGATCGCCATTTTGTTCGCCATCCGGATGCCGATTGGAACGACCGTTTCATTTCGTCCCGGATGCAGGGCCTCGACTATCAAGGCCGTGGTTTCCATGTGAAACGCGACCTGAATTGGTAAGTTACATCGCGCGCAACAACACCAGATGCCGCGCAACGTAGTCCGCCCGCACCACAGCGGGCGGACGAAGTCGTATTTCCAGACCCCTCAGCATAGCATCTTCAGGTCGGCCGAAAAACTTGTCAGCCTCGCCCTCAGTAAATCCAGCGATTTGCACCGCCTCCAGCCAGGCAGAGATTTTGTCAGCAACCTTGATCGCCTTCTTGATCGCGACAGGCAGCACGGCGGGTAGCCCAAACCGCAGATGCACTGCCGCGGTCAGCCGCAAATCCATCTCGCCATATCCCGGCCCAACGGCTGATTTCACCGGACTGATCATGTCGCCGATCACATATTCCGGCGCGTCGTGCAGCAGGGCCGCCATGCGCCAACGGGGTGGTGGATCGCCCAACCGGCCGTAAATCTGTTCGACCAGCAACGAATGCTCCGCCACCGAATAGGGCCAGTCCCCACGCGTCTGACCATTCCACCGCGCGACGAATGCCAGCCCGTGCGCGATATCTTCAATCTCGATATCAACAGGCGTCGGGTCCAGCAGATCCAGCCTTCGACCCGAAAGCATCCGTTGCCAAGCCCTCGTCTGCTTTGCCATTTGACGCTCCCCGTTTCGACAAATACGCGATCGACTTCAGTGCTGTAAAGGAACCGAATCGCGAATCAGGCGTTAACCCTTTGATATCTGTGGGCAGACATCTTGAATGCCCGCCGGATTATTCGGAGGTTGCCATGAATCCGCTACCAATTCTTGCCCTTCTCGGTGTCGCCGCGACTTACACGGTTGCTACCCAACACCTGAATGATGAATCTGACGCAAGCGCCGCTCAGCCGCCTTCGTCCTATTCTCAAGCGGCAAATACAGATCTTGCCGTCTTTGATTTGGTCGAACATGCCGCCCCATCCCTAGATAGCCCGCGTTGCGAAAGTCAGCCAGCAATGGCGATGATCCTTGCCCGAGATTATGACGAAACCCCCGTTGAATACCGAGTTGTCGGTGAAGGTCTAAAAGTCGAATTGTGGGGCTCCACCGAAATGGGCACTTGGACCCTAGTTCACAACGGCGATGATGGCATCGCTTGCGTGGTGTCGTCCGGCATTGGCTGGACCCTGAATAGCACTCCTGATGACGTGTTCAAAAACGCCCCGCTTGCCAGTTGATTGCCCCAATGTTGCCGAACACGGCCCTTGATGCTAGATGACCCCTAGCATCATTACAGGAGCCGCATTGTGGCCGACTATATCGTAAAAGACATCGCCCTTGCCGATTTTGGCCGTAAGGAACTGGTTATCGCCGAAACTGAAATGCCCGGCCTGATGGCCTGCCGTGAGGAGTTTGGCACGACCAAACCGCTGACAGGTGCGCGCATTGTCGGCTCGCTGCACATGACGATCCAGACCGCCGCGCTGATCGAAACGCTGACCGCGCTTGGCGCTGATGTCCGCTGGGCGTCGTGCAACATCTTCTCAACACAGGACCACGCCGCCGCAGCGATTGCCAAGGCTGGCGTTCCGGTCTTTGCCGTCAAGGGTCAGACGTTGACCGAGCATTGGGATTACCTTGACCGGTCCTTCATGTTCCCCGAAGGCGCGAACATGATCTTGGACGACGGCGGCGACGCGACCCTTTATGTCCTGCTCGGCGCGCGGATGGAGGCCGGCGAGGATGTTCTGGCCGTTCCCCAATCCGAAGAAGAAGAAGTCATCAAGCTGCAGATCAAAAAGCGCATGAAGGAAAGCCCCGGCTGGTTCGCCAAGACCAAGGCCGCGATCAAGGGCGTGTCCGAAGAGACGACGACAGGTGTGCACCGCCTGTACGACCTGCACAAAAAGGGCCAGCTGCCCTTCCCGGCGATCAACGTCAATGACAGCGTCACCAAGTCCAAATTCGACAACAAATATGGCTGCAAGGAATCGCTGGTTGATGGCATCCGCCGCGCAACCGACACCATGATGGCTGGCAAGGTTGCCGTCGTTTGCGGCTATGGCGACGTGGGCAAAGGCTCCGCTGCCAGCCTTCGCGGCGCTGGCGCCCGTGTGAAGGTCACCGAAGTTGACCCGATCTGCGCGTTGCAAGCCGCGATGGATGGCTACGAAGTCACCTTGCTGGAGGATGAGGTCGCGAGCGCCGACATCTTCATCACGACCACCGGCAACCGCGACGTCATCCGCATCGAACATATCCGCGAGATGAAGGATATGGCGATTGTCGGCAACATCGGCCACTTCGACAACGAGATTCAGGTCGCCGCCCTTCGCAACCACAAATGGACCAACATCAAGGAACAGGTCGACATGATCGAGATGCCCAGTGGGCACCGGATCATCCTGTTGTCCGAAGGCCGCCTGCTGAACCTTGGCAATGCCACCGGCCACCCGTCTTTCGTGATGTCCGCTAGTTTCACCAACCAGGTGCTTGCCCAGATCGAGCTGTGGACCAAGGGTGCGGACTACGCTCCGGGCGTTTACATCCTGCCAAAATCGCTGGATGAAAAGGTTGCCCGCCTGCACCTGAAAAAGATCGGCGTCAAACTGACCGAACTGCGGAAAGATCAGGCCGACTACATCGGTGTCAAGGTTGAGGGCCCATTCAAGTCTGAACACTACCGTTATTGATTGCTGGCAAGCCTGAACGCAATGGCCCGGATCGCTCCGGGCCATTGGCATTTTTCGCGCCAAGATTTTCCTTGTGCCAACCCGGCCTTGGCCTAATGTTCGGGTGCGGGCGGTTTTTTGACCCGGCACCGGTCACGTTTGGAAAATGGAGTTTAGAATGGGTAAGCGCGACGACCTGATTGCCAAGTATGCCGATGATCTGAAATCCAAATGCAACATGAACCCGGATATGGCCCTTCTGACCAAGGTTACCATCGGCTGCGGCCCTGCGATTTATGACGACGACGCCTCTACCGTTTCCGGCAGTGACGCGGGCGAACTGGAAACCGTCAAAAAGAATTTCCTGATCAAAAAACTGGGCCTGCCTGATGGCCCGAAACTGGGCGAAGCCATTGACGCTGCGATTGACACATATGGCCGATCTAACCGCAGCAAATACCGCGCTGTGCTGTACTACATGCTGACCAAGCATTTCGGCCGCGAATCCACCTTTGAGTAGACGCTGAACCAGACGCGCTCCAACGGGCTTGGATCAACGCCGTTTGCGTCAAGTTTTCTGCTCTTGGTCTTTGCCCAATGCGCCGATTTCAGCTATTGCTGTCTTAAGGACAGCATGTCCCCGACCTTTATCAGAACACGTGTGGTGCTATGGGAGCACGTGGGGTGGATGGGGGTCTCGCAGGGGTGTGGGGCCCCCATTTTTACCACAATGTCAGAAGCACACCCATTATCGTGCAGCCCACCACACTATTGACGCCGTCTAGCACTGTTAGCCGGTAGGGCCGCGCCGCGAACGCATAATTCATCGCGACCCACGGCGTGATCAGAAATGCGCCGACTCCGAACCCGCCCATGATGCCCTCTGGCAAAGTGTCCAGTCCTGACATCGTAAAGATGTGTCGCATCATGCCCGCGACCACCAACTCCGCGATAAAGCCCACGACGTACGGCATGGGACTGGCTGCGCCCTGCGGCTTGCCGTTGGCATCAACCGCTATTCCCGCCGCCTTAATCCAGTGCTTTGACATCGTCGTGTACCAGACCGCGCCAAATGCATAGGCCACCACAGCCGCTAACAACACCTGTATGATTTCCATGAACCCATTCCCCCCCAGTTCAGTCTTAAACGCCGATAACGCCGCCGATTTCGCAAATAACCCGCCACTCGTCCGGTGTGACAGGCTGGACCGACAACCGCGAATTGTTGATCAGCACCATCTTCTCCAGCCCCGGAATGACCTTGCAGTCCTGCAATGTCACCGGCTTTTTCAGCTTTTGCACCGGACGAAAGCACACGCAGTCCCAGCGCGGGTCGTCCGTGCTGCTGTCTTGCTGCGATAGGCGTGTCACCTCTACTATGCCAACAATCTCTTTGCCGATGTTGGAATGATAGAAGAACCCACGGTCCCCCAATTTCATCAGCCGCATGTTATTGCGTGCGCCGTAGTTGCGGATGCCATGCCATTCTTCATCCGCAGGCGATTTATCAACAAGGCTCTGGAAACTGATTGCATCCGGTTCCGATTTGAACAGCCAATACGCCATCAGCCCACCACCTTTTTCCATTCCGTGATCGAAACGGTGTCAAAAAGACCAGCCTTTTCATAGGGGTCACCTGCAGCCCAATCCCGCGCGGCCCGCAGATCGGCCACCTTCAAAACGATCAGACTGCCACACATCTGACCCGCTTCATCCAGAAACGGACCGGCCATTTCGACCACGCCGGTCGTCTGGATATGCCCTAAGTGCGCCGTACGATTGTCCAGCCGAACCTGCAGAGAGCCTGGCTTGTCACGGCAAATAAGGGCTACGAGCATCGTTTACTCCTGTTTCAATGGCCGCGTCATCAGGGCGCGGATAGCCTGATCCAGCGATATTCTGTTGTCAATCAACGCGGCGACCATCCCGGCGATCGGCATGTCGACACCCATGCCGTCCGCCATCCGCACCACCGCCTTGGCCGTAGCTGCACCTTCCACGGTAACCTCGGGATCAAACGCCACCCCGGACCCCAACGCCATCCCGAACCGCAAATTCCGCGATTGCTGCGAGGTGCAGGTCAGCACCAGATCGCCAAATCCCGAAAGCCCCGCCAAAGTCTCTGCCCTGGCCCCTGATCGCAGGGCAAATCGCAACAGTTCCGCATAGCCGCGCGTCATCAAAGCAGCACGCGCAGACTCACCCAGACCTGCACCGATCACGACACCTGCAGCAATCGCGATGACGTTCTTCAGCGCCCCGCCAAGTTCCGCGCCGATAACATCCGTGCTGCGATAAAGCCGCAGCGTAGGCGTAGACAGCAGATGTTGCAGGGCCTCTAACTGCAGGTCAGCACATGCCAGCGTCAAGGCAGTTGGCAGGCCCTTGGCAATGTCAGCCGCAAAACTTGGGCCCGTCAGAACGGCCGTGACCGAATTTGGACAAGCCGCCCCGATTAATACCGAAGCCCCCTGCAACGTGGTCAGATCAACGCCCTTGCAGCACGCAATCAGCGGCACGCCGTCCAGAACCTTACCCTGCTTAATCAGAAATCCGTTCAACGCCTGCATCGGCAGTGACAAAAGCACCACCTCTGCCGCGGCCAAATCTGGAACTTCCGCCGTCACAGTAACGCTTTCGGGCAGTTCAACGCCCGGCAATCGCGCCGTATTGCAGCGCTGCTGCGCCATTGCTTCGACATGCGCGCGGTCCCGTGCCCATAGCTGAACCGCATGTCCATCCCGTGCCAGGGCGATCGCCAAAGCTGTCCCAAACGCCCCGGCACCGACAACGCCAATCACGCTTTGGCCCCCTTCTTGCCAGAGCCGATCATAGGCGCCGCAGCCGCATCCAGCGGCCATCGGGGACGTGCCACAAGGTCCATGCCATCGTGCCCGCCAACCCGAAACCGCTCTATGCCAGCCCACGCGATCATCGCGGCATTGTCGGTGCACAGCGCCAGCGGGGGTGCGCTGAACCGGACACCAGCCGCGGCACAAACCGCCTGCAATGCCGCACGGATACTGCCATTCGCAGCTACGCCACCCGCGACCGCAAGCGAGGGTTCGTCTGGCGCATCGTCCATATAAACTGTCAAGGCGCGCCGGGTTTTCTCGGCCAGAACATCAGCGACCGCCGCCTGAAACCCCGCGCAAATGTCGCGTCGATCCTGCACCGTGATTCCGCCCTGCGTCGCCACC
>JBDSXE010000394.1:0-4641 GCA_039926325.1 Paracoccaceae bacterium
CGGCGTTGGGGACGATCAGTTTGTCGGTGACCTGATCCACGGTGATGTCGGCCGAAGCGGTCATGCCGGGGCGCAACAGGTGTGCCTGATTGTCGATGGCAAGGATGGTCTGATAGGTCACGATGCCGTCCACCGTCTGCGGCGCAAAGTGCAGTTCGGTGACTTTGGCCGGGAAACTCTGGCCTTGATACGCCTCAACCGTAAAGGTCGCGGGGTCGCCTGCGGTGACTTTGCCGATGTCGGCCTCGTCCACATCGACTTGCAGCTTCATCTGGCCAAGGTCGTGGGCCAGCGTGAACATGATCGTGGGCGTGGTGGACGCAGAAACCGTTTGACCGACCGAAATGCCACGAGCCAGAATGACGCCGTCCATCGGGGCATAGATAAAGGCCTTGTCAAGGTTGGCCTGGCTGACCTGCAGATCGGCCTGCGCCACCTCTACATTCGCCTTAGCAGAGGCGAGTGCGGCATCGGCGCGGCGTTTGACGGTCTGGGCCGTCGTCAGGGTTTCTTGCGTTGCGACGCCGCGATCCATCATGGTCTGCATACGGTTCAGGGTTTGGGTCGCCTCGTCCAGCGTGGCTTGTACATCCTCTACCCCCGCCTTGGACGACGATAGCGTCGCCTTGTCCCGCGCCAGTTCGGCCGCCAGCGCAGAGGTGTCCAGGCTGGCCATCACCTGCCCAGTTTTCACGTTGTCGTTGATCGCCACCTTGATCTCGCGCACGATTCCAGAGATTTCGGACGACACATCGACCTGATCAATCGGCTCTACCGTGCCCACTGCTGAAACGGCGACGGTGATGCTGCCCTTGGTTGCGTTTTGCGTGATGTAGTGCGGGACAGCGGCAATGAAGGTGCGGCTTTGATAATACCATAGCCCGCTGACGCCAGTGGCAACGATCAGCATGGACCATACCAGCCAACCTGGAAGCCAGCCGCGCTTGCGTTTGCGGGTGATCTGTTCGACCGACACTGTGCTGACACTCATAAACGACCCCTTGGGCACTGGTACCAATGCTAATCTGCGCAGACTTGACCAGATTTCAACGCCGCAGCGATCACATTCCGTCGCAGGTCACACGATTGCCGTCTCTCGGAACGGTTTTCCGGCGATAATCCGGTCGATCGATAGGTCGGACAGATCAAGGCTTTGCCATCCCCCGGTCAGGATATGTTCAGCAATACCGCGACCGATGGCCGGGCTTTGTTGCAGCCCGTGGCCGGAAAAGCCGTTCATGAACATCAGGTTCGGCACAGCAGGATGCGGCCCAAGGATCGCGTTCTGGTCCAGCGTGTTATAGTCATAGTGACCTACCCAATGCCGGATGACCTTGACCGCATCAAAACCGGGTGCGCGGGCGTAGAGTTGTTCCCAGATGATGTCTTCGAAGATGTTCAGGTCAGGCTCGAAATCATCGGGGTCGCACGGGCCATCGTTCTGCGGCACGGTGGCGGTGATCCAGTGACCATGCTCGGGGCGCAGGTAATAGCCGGCGTCGATCATCAGCGGCGCATCGGGGTGGCGGGCGTTCGGTGCGTCGATGACAAAGACGGTGCGCTTGCGCGGCTCTACCGGCAGCACAATCCCGGCCATTCTGGCGATGGTCGCAGCACGGGTGCCAGCGGCGTTCACGGCAAAGTTGCAGGCGACGCGCCCCCCCTTCCCCAGCGTGACCGCCGTGACGCGGCCAGAGGCCAGTTCAAGCCCCACCACCTCGTCCGTCACAAACCGCACGCCTTGCGCGCGGGCAGCGGCCCGAAAACCGGCCAGCAAGCCCATATTGTCAAACCAGCCCTCGTCGCGGGGGCCAAAGCTGGCCGCGGTCAGGTCGCCGACCTCCAGCCAGGGGAAATGCGCCTGGGTCTGGGCGGGCGTCCAAACCTCGGTGCAGGCACCCAAAGAACACTGCATCGCGGCCAGTTCACGCATCAATGCCGGTGCTTCAGGTGATTGGCCCAGAAACAGATAGCCGTTTTCCTTGACGCCAAGCGACGGCACGCCGACATCATGGCCCAAAGACCCCTGAAAATCGCGCAAAAAGCCGATGCCAAACCGAGAGATCGCGACGTTGACGGCCGTGGAAAACTGCTGACGGACCGAGGCTACGGAAAGTGCGGTCGCGGCCTTGGCAAAGGTCGGATCGCGTTCCACCACCATCACGTCAAGCCCGGGATGCATCCGGGTCAGCCAGTAGCTGACCGAAGCCCCCATAACGGCACCGCCGACCACTACCACATCCGCCGTGCCACTCATCCTGCCGTCCATCTTGAAATCCGCTCCCCCCTGAATACGAAGGCGCACGCGCGATCACAAGCCACCAACCCCATTACATCGGGGCGCAGGCGCGGGCGATCAGCGCCATGCTAAGCATCGCCACAAGCTGCGGGTGGTTAGCGATGATCAATCCCGTCTCACCTGTCGCGACCTCCATCGCTGATTGAGATTTTTTCGCTCGCTGTTTTGTCAGGTATAACTGGAATTGCTTTTCACCAATGTCGGCGGCCAGCTTGACGCCCAAATTAACCTGCTGGTCAGAGGTCAGATCAACGTAGCCAACCTGCCCATCGCCGAAAGTGATCTTTGCATCTCCGGGAAAAACCTGCACCGTAATGCCGCTTCCCGATGGCGGTTGCGGCTGGTCGGTCCAAGGTGCGGCGACAACGTGGACGGCACTGTTCGGGCAGTTGACAGTGAACTGGGCGGAGAAGCCGGTTTGCAGATCGGTATGGTCAATCAGACCCGTCGCGCCAATGTCCGTCTTCGCATAGTTCATCAGCGCAGTTACGACCTGTCCGGTGGAACCGTCGGCATTTGGATAGGGTGTGCCAAGGAACAGGACTTCGTATGCCGCCGCAGGCATTGCGAAAAGTGCGGTCACACAGGCCACCAGCGTCGCATCGCGCATCACCCTGCCCCCAACCCTCAAAGCTGCCGCTCGACAGAACGTACCGCAAAGGGTTAGTCTGAACGAGGGAAGAGGACAATCCGGTCCGCCACGGTGGTCCGGAATCAGGGGACGGGCGTGGTTGATATCCTGCCGCTGTTGATGCGTATTGCCAACGCAGACCGGGCCGAACAGGTTTGGGATCTGTCGGTCGCGCATTTCCGGCTGTTCGGATTTGCCCGCGCCAACTATGGCTTCACCCGCTTTCGGTCGGAACGCACAATGGGCGATCCCGACGATGCGCTGTTCCTGACCAGTTGCGATGCCGCCTTTGTCGCGCACTATTTCCGCGACAACTTTTACGCTCGCACCCCGATTTTCAAATGGTGCGCCCGCAACACCGGCGCCTGCACCTGGACTTGGGTGAAAGAGGCGATGGCGGCGGGGCGACTGACCGATGATGAACTGGCGACCCTGCGCGAGAACGCGATCATCGGCGTGACCTCTGGCATCACCATCAGCTTTCCCGATAACTCCACCCGCGCCAAAGGGGCGTTGGGCCTGATTGCCAACCCAGGTATCGACAACCTCGCGGTAGAGCGGATATGGGCCGAACATCGATTGGAGATCGAGGTTGTGGCGCAGATCATGCACCTGAAGCTGATCCAGTTTCCGATCGCCTCGCGCAAGCGCGCCTTGACCCAGCGCCAACGTGAAACGTTGGAATGGGTTGCGGATGGCAAATCCACGCTGGATGTGGCGGTGATCATGGGTGTTTCCGCGGCGATGGTTGAAAAGCACATGCGACTGGCCCGAGAGGCGTTGCAGGTCGATACCACGGCGCAAGCGGTGGCCAAAGCGACGCTGTTGAATCTGATCTATCACCGCGAGCCGGATGCCATCCCCAATGCCATGAAGGGCGCAGTTGCCGCAAGGTAAGGTTTCCCTGACTTTCCCGCTATGGCTGCATTGGGCATGGTGTGCATGTTCCCACGAAGCAAGGGTTTGACCCTGGAACAGCAAAGGCGAACCGGATGTATTTTCACCGGCTAGCCCAAGCAAACGTTGCCGCCTTTCCCGCGGCCGCAACGTAAAACTGCCGGGATGCAGCGGTGTTTCCCCCCGCGACATTCCGGTCGACTGATTGCGCCGGTCTTGTTCCCCGAGGTGCGCGCGCAAGAGACGGTGCGGTTGAAATACACCGCACCGTTTGGTTTCGGTATTCATTCTGCACAATGCGAATGAGAATTGTTCGTTTTTTCGATCGCCATTTTCAAACGACAAGGGCCGGGGTTTCCCCCGGCCCTATTTTTCATGCAATCGAAATATCAGCCTTGAACCATCTTGGCGACTTCAGCGGCGAAATCCTCGACTTCTTTCTCGATGCCTTCACCAACGGCCATGCGAACGAACGCGGTCACTTCGACGCCAGCATCCTTAGCCGCCTGTCCGACGGTGATTTCGGTGTTCATCGCGAACTTCTGACCAAGCAGCGTGACCTCTTCGAAATATTTGGCCATCCGGCCCGCAATCATCTTTTCGATCACGGCGTCAGGCTTCGGCTTGGCCGAGGCGGCGTTGTCTTCACGCGCCTTGGTGATCTGTACGTTACGCTCGCGTTCCACGACTGCCGGGTCAAGGTCGGCCTGCGACAGCGACAGCGGGCTGAACGCGGCGATGTGCATGGCGATCTGCTTGGCGATACCGTTGTCAGTGCCTTTGACCGCGACCAGAACGCCGATGCGTCCCATAC
>JBDSXE010000395.1:0-2714 GCA_039926325.1 Paracoccaceae bacterium
AGCTACCTGCTGTTCTTTCCCTTCGACAACTCCGAGATGTATCCGTTCGTGGCGGAAGGTCCGGGCGACACCCTTTGGGAGTTGGGGCTGGATTTCACCGTGTCCCCCGGCAAGACCGGGTTTCGCGGCGCTGAAGAGCATTATCGGCTTAAAGGCCGCGAGCGGTTCAAGATCTGGGGGCTAAAGCTGGAGGGCACCAATCCGCCGGGCAATGGCGCTGCGGTGATGCGGGGCGGCGTGAAAGTGGGCGTGGTGACGCAGGCGATGTATTCGCCCCTGAACAAGCACAACGTGGCGATTGCACGCATTCCAGTTGACTGCGCCAATACCGGTACCGATCTTGTGGTGAACTGCGAGACGCATGGCCCGATCAAGGCCAAGACCCACCCGTTGCCGTTCTACGACGTGGATAAGAAACGCCGCACGGTGCAGGGCTGACATACGCCGCCAGCCCCCGCCATGTGGGGGCGGGCGATTTGTCAAAGGACTGATGATGACAAAGACCGAATTTCCCCCCACCATCAAAAGCCGCCCGGTCTATGGCGTGCTTGAACCGCGTCCGGCGAGCCTGCATGTGTTTGTGGCTGATGGCTCCGGGGCGGAAGCGGTGATCGGAATTTTGACTGGGCAAGCGACGATGCTGCACGCCAGTCATATCCTTTATACGCCGGGCCCTGATGGCATCGACCAGTTCGCGGCGTTGCAGGCCACGGGGGCGGCGCAGGTGTTTCGCGCGCCGACCGTGGCGACGCTGCTGACGCGTCTGCAAAAGGTGGTGGTCGATGCCCATATGGGCACCCAGTTTTATCTGAGCGGGACCGAAGGGCTGATGGGACAGGCTGAACGAGAGATCATGGCGACGGGCTTTCCTTACCGCGACATCCAGAAGGAACATCGCGGGTCTACCGTGCGGCGGGTACAATGCGTACACTGCAAGGGGATCACCGAGAACGTCGCGACGGACCCGTTCGAGTGCAGCCATTGCGGACTGAACCTGTTCGTGCGCGACCATTATTCGCGGCGACTGGCGGCGTTTCAGGGTGTGAATATTGACGCCGAAGAGCCTGGGAACGTGCCCCCGGCGATTGAGCGTTTCAAATGAGCGGCGGTGCCAAGATCAATGTCCGGGTGGCCGAAGTGGTCAAGGTCAACGACCTGATTTCGCGGTTCCGATTTGTGGCGCGGGATGGCGGCGAGATGCCGGCCTTTTCGGGCGGAGCGCACGTTGTGGTCGAGATGGACGACCACGGCAGCCGACGGCTGAACCCCTATTCGGTGATGAGCGACCCGCTTGACCGGTCTGGTTACGAAATCTCGGTCCGCCGTGATGACGTTGGGCGCGGTGGGTCGTTATACATGCACCAAAATGTGCGGGCAGCGATGCAGATGGTGATCAGCCATCCAGTCAATCTATTCGCGCTGGACAGTCGGGCACGAAAACATCTGATGATCGCAGGCGGCATCGGTATCACGCCGTTTCTGGCACAAATCGCCCAAGCTTCGCATCAGGGCCAGCGGTTCGAACTGCACTACGCCGCGCGAAGCCCGGCTTTGGGTGCCTATATGGACCGACTTCAGGCGGCATATCCGGGGCGGGTACAGTGCTATTTCGACGAACGAAAAGAGGCCATTGATCTGGCCAAGGTTCTGGCGACGCAGCCCATTGGAACCCATCTTTATGTCTGCGGGCCGAAGGGGATGATCAACTGGGTGCTTGGCACCGCCGCGCAGATGGGCTGGCCCAAGGGTGCCTTGCATCATGAGGAATTTCTGGCCCCCGGCACGGGGTTGCCATTCACAGTGGAGCTGGCCGCTACGGGCAAAACGATCACCGTCGGCGCCGCGCAGTCACTGCTAGAGGCGATGGAGGCCGCCGGCGTCGATGCACCCTATCTGTGCCGGGGCGGCGCTTGCGGGCAGTGTGAAACCAACGTCCTGCAGTGCGACGGGAAAATCCTGCACCGCGATCACTGGCTAACGCCAGAAGATGCCGCCTCGGGCACCAAGATCATGCCATGCGTATCTCGTTTTGAGGGTACCACCCTCGTCATCGACCGATAGGATAAGACCATGAGCCTTGATTTCAAGCCGGGTGCTTTTGCTGACTATTTCCGCGACGAAACCTTTCGGGACGATTTTACCTATCGGAATTCGCCTGCGGGAACGCGCCGATTTCCGTTCCCGTTTGACCGCGACGCCTACATGTATTCGGTCAATATGGAGCCGCACGTTGCGGGGCGCAAAGGCTCGGTCTTTGAGCATGAATTTGACGTGGATGAACACTACGTCGCCGAAATGATCGACCGCGCCAAGGTGTTGGCCGAAGATCCGCTGCGGTGCCAGTCGCTGCCGCATATGGAATTGGCAGGCTGGGACTTGCTGGAACTCATCATGGAGGCCAAGGCGCGGGATTATCCGCAGTGGTTTGCGCTGACCAAGGACGGCAACCGCTGGAACTGGATCAACCGGCCGTTGGGGATTGATCAGAAATTCACGTTTCTCGATGCTTCGACGCTGCCGTGCGGGCCGTTTGAATATATCACGCGGCAGACGCAGGGTGATTTCAGCCTGCAGGACGAACGCGACAACGATCTGTGGATGGACGCGGGGATGATCACCTCGCAGGCCGACTGGTCGCTGGATTTCGACATTGGGATGAGTTTCATGGAATGGCACGCCCCAGTGCCGTTGGCGCATGAAAAGGGTATCTTCGA
>JBDSXE010000396.1:0-2804 GCA_039926325.1 Paracoccaceae bacterium
CGCACCCCCGTGGGATATTTAGGAAAAGATGAATTGGGGGCGGCCAAGGCGGGGCCCATTGGCGTCAGAGTTGCCGCTTCCACTGGTCAAGCTTCCATCCCGACGCTAAGAAAAGTCATGGCTACCCTCCCCGCCCTCACCCTCACCCTCACAAACGCCGCCTACGCCGTCTCCGGCAAAGCCATCCTGTCCGACTTGACCCTCACCCTGACCGAACCCCAGATCGGCATCATTGGCCGCAACGGATCGGGCAAGACCACCCTCCTGCGCCTGCTCGCGGGTCTGATCGCACCCACCTCCGGCACCGTCCGCCTTGGCACCCTTGACCCCGCTGCCGACCGCAAACCCCTCCTCACCCAACTTGGCATCCTGTTCCAGAACCCCGACCACCAGATCCTGTTCCCCACCGTGGGCGAGGAGCTGGCGTTTGGCCTGATCCAGATGGGCCAGCCCGAACCCCAAGCCCGCACCGCCGTTCGCACCCTCCTCGCACAAGAATCCCGCGCCCATTGGGAAACCGCCGCCATTCACACCCTGAGCCAAGGCCAGCGCCACTACCTCTGCCTGCTCGCCGTCCTGCTGATGAACCCCGCCATCATCCTGCTGGACGAGCCTTTCGCGGGCCTTGACCTGCCAACCCAAGCCCGCCTCAAACGCCGCCTAGCTGATCTGCCACAGCAGATCATCACCATCTCTCATGACCCCGCGGCGATGGCGGACTATGACCGGGTGATCTGGATTGATGAGGGCCGTGTAAAAGCCGACGGCCCGGCGCAGACCGTGCTGACAGCTTTCACCGCCGAAATGGCCTGGATCGGAGTTCAGGATGCTGACACTGACCTCCCCGTTTGACGCCGCTTCAAGGCGCACGTCGACCCAACTGCGCGCGCAGCCGCCGTGCGAACTGCCATGCTGACACTCACCTCCCCTATCCAAACTTGGGCGCACCGCATCCCCGCCAGCGTCAAGATGGCCGCGCTCTGCCTGTGGACTGCCCTGCTTTTCCACCTTGGCACCCCCATACCGCTGGTCTCGGCTGCCGCGACCATCGCCGCACTGACCCTCAGCGGCGGCATGCAATTCGCCAAAACCTCCGCCCAAATGCTGCGGCCATTGTGGCCGTTCGCCGTCATCGTCGCACTTTGGCAACTGTGGCAGCACGACCCCCAAACCGGGGTAATCATCATACTTCGCATGGTTACAGCCGTTGCCGCCGCCAACTTTGTCACCGCAACCACTCGACTTGGCGACATGATTGACGTCATCACCACCCTCGCCCGCCCGCTGCCAATCGTCGGGCTCAAACCTCGCCTGTTCGGCCTTGCCATCGCGCTGACCATTCGCTTCATTCCCGTCATGCTGCTGAACCTTGCAGCGATCCGCGAAAGCTGGCGCGCCCGCAGCCCGCGCCGCCCCGGTTGGCGCACCTTCACCCCGATGATCCTTGCGACCCTCGACGATGCCGACCGCGTGGCAGAGGCCTTGCGCGCCAGAGGTGGTGCAGGCTAAATGACCCCCGCATAGGAGACGCCAATGGAAAAGAACCTCACTCATGTTGCCTTGTTCGCCGCCCTCATCGCGGCCTTGGGCTTTGTGCCTGCGATGATGTTACCGGGCGGCGTGCCGATCACGGCACAGTCCCTTGGCATCATGCTTTGCGGCACCATCCTTGGCTCTTGGCGCGGCGCACTCGCGGTCCTGCTGTTCCTGCTGCTGGTCGCCATCGGCGTGCCTGCCCTCAGCGGTGGTCGTGGTGGATATGGCGTTTTCCTTGGCCCCTCCGTCGGCTTCCTGATCGGCTTTCCCATCGCCGCCTTCGTCGCTGGACTGGTGGTTGAACGCTGGAACGCACCGATCCTGTACAGCGCCGGACTGGGCGCAGCCCTTGGAGGCATCGTGGTGTTGTACGTCCTTGGCGCAACCGGATGGGCCATGATGCTTGGCAAATCGTTGGCCGAGGTTCAGGTTTTCCTGCTGGCCTTCATCCCCGGCGATCTGATCAAGGTCGTGCTGGCCGCCCTGATCACCCGCGCCGTGGCCCAGATGCGCCCCGGCGCCCTGTTGTCGCGGACCTAACGCTGCACCAGCAGCGCCGTCCCGATCCCGCCAGCCGCGGCAATTGCTGCCAGCGCGTAGCCCGCGTTGAGCTGGTAAAACAGCCGCACTGCCAGAATGGCACCCGATGCCCCGATTGGATGCCCCCGTGCCAAAGCGCCGCCTGACAGGTTGATCGTTTTGGGGTTCAATCCCGCCCCAACGGCACAGGCAATCGCCTGCACCGCGTAAGCCTCCATCAGCTCCACCACCGCCAAATCATCTGACGTGATAGCGGCCCGCTCCAACACCGCACGGATCGCTGCCACTGGAGCCAGCCCCGGCTCCACCGGATCGCCCCCCAAAGTCGCCCCGCCGACAATCCGCATCCCGCGCCCGGCAGCCACCTTGTCCGACACGACCAGCACAAACGCCGCCGCATCCGCCGCCACCGCAGCATTCGCCACAGTAACATCCCCCGACAACCCCTTCGCCCGCCGCGCTATTTCCGGCGTCAACACCCGTGCGAACGCATCCCGGCGCACGCCCGCAACCGCGACAATCTCTTCGCCAAAATCCGCCGCCAGCGCCTTACGATGGCTCTCCACCGCCCACACATCCTGCGCCATTCGACCAATCCCCAGCCGTTGCGCCAAAGCCCCGGCCGCCTCCGCCATCCCCGGATCTCGCGTCGGCCACGGCGTAAACGGCGGTTGGTCATAATCTACCGCCTCGCCACCCGGCACTGTCCGATATCGCAAAGGCCGCCG
>JBDSXE010000397.1:0-6450 GCA_039926325.1 Paracoccaceae bacterium
ACCTTGTCGCCCATCGACATCGCCTCGATCTGGTCATGCGTGACGAACAGGAACGTCTCGCCCAGGTTCATTTGCAGATCTTTCAACTCCGCCCGCAAAGCCTCGCGCAATTTCGCATCCAGCGCCGATAGCGGCTCATCCATCAGAAACACCTTGGGCGTCCGTACAATCGCCCGCCCGATGGATACCCGCTGCATCTCTCCACCCGACAGCCGGTCGGTTTTGCGGTCCAACAGGTGTTCAATCCGCAGCGTGGCCGACACCTTGGCGATCCGCGCCGCAATCTCTGCCTCCGCCACAGGTCGGATCGGCGACCGCAACGGAAACTCCAGATTCTGCCGAACCGTATAGCGCGGATACAGCGAGTATTGCTGCAACACCAACGCCACATCCCGCGCCGCCGCCCCCCAGTCCGTCACGTCCTGCCCGTCAATCCACACCCGCCCGGTGGTAGGCTTTTCCAACCCCGCAATCATTCGCAATGTCGTGGTCTTGCCCGCGCCGGTTTCGCCCAGCAGCACGAAAAACTGTCCGTCTGGTATATCCAGCGAGATGTCGCGGATCGCCGGAACCCCGCCAAACGCCTTGGAAACACCCTTGAGTTCGATATGCGCCATCAGACCCTGATCCCCAAAGACTGACCCGCCTCGTCAAAGAAATGCACGCGGCTTGCATCCGCCCGCACGAACACCCGCAAGCCCGGCCCGCTGACCAGCCCCGACCGCGTTCGTGCCCGCATCAGCACCGACCCGATCCGCAAATCGACGATGTCATGCGAGCCTAACGATTCCACCAAATGCACATCCGCCGCGATAAACCCCGCCGCTGGCGTCAACGACACCTCCAGCGCCTCGGGCCTGATGCCCATCGACAAGCGTCCGCGCAACTGCGCGGTCAGCGCGTTTGGCATCGCAAACCCCTCCGCCGCCCCCACCAACGTCACCACGCCATCGCCAACCGCAACCTCCGCCACGTTCATCACCGGCGAGCCGACAAACTGCGCCACGAACAAATTTACGGGGTTCGCGTAAATCTCTTCTGGGGAGCCTACCTGCTGCAACACCCCGGCGTGCATCACCACGATCCGGTCTGCCAGCGCCATCGCCTCGATCTGGTCATGCGTCACATAGATCGTCGTCGATCCCTGTTCGACATGCAGCCGCTTCAATTCGACCCGCATCTCTTCGCGCAGCTTGGCATCCAGCGATCCGATCGGCTCGTCCATCAACATCGCCTTGGGGTTCCGCACCAATGCCCGCCCAATCGCCACCCGCTGCAAATCGCCGCCCGACAGGGCCGACGGCCGCCGCTTCAACAACGATGAAATCTGCAAAACCCCCGCCACCCGCCGCACTGTGGCGTCCAGTTCCGCACGCGGCGTCCGCACCGCCCGCAAGGGAAACGCCATGTTCTCGTAGACCGTCAGATGCGGATACAAAGCAAAGCTCTGGAACACAAAGGCGATGTCCCGATCCTCGGCCCGCATGTCCTGCACTGGCACTCCGCCGACCAGAATCTCGCCCGCGTCAATCGTCTCCAGCCCGGCAATCGCCCGCAGGGTGGTGGTCTTGCCGCAGCCCGACTGGCCCAAAAACACCACGAATTCCCGGTCGTTCACCGTCAGGCTGACGTCTTTGATGACCTGGATCGCGCCGAAAAACTTGTTCACATGCCGCAGTTCAATCTGGGTCATTCGTCAGCCTCGGCCCTGGGCGCGGGTATCTTGGTGGTGATCATGAAGCTGACCAGCCCAATCAGCGTCAGCGTCATGCCATAGCGGTGCAAAACCTCAACCCACGGCTGGCACAGGGCGACAATCCCAAGGATCATCACGGTCTGCGCCACCGGGATCAGCCAGCGCTGGTTGGTCTGACGGAAACTCATTTGCGGATCGCCCCAAAGCTCATGCCGCGCAGCAGGTGGTTGCGTAGCAGAAAGGTGAATATCGCCACCGGCAGCAAGAACAAGAATGTGCCGGCCGCAATCACCGTCCAGTCCGGCAACCCTGATCCGACCTGCGACGGGATGAACGGCGGCGCGGTCTGCGCCCGCTTGTTCGTCATGATCAGCGCAAAGGCATACTCGTTCCACGCGGTGATGAAACAGAACACCGCCGTCGCAGCAATTCCAGTGGCCGCCTCGGGCAGCACAATCCGAAAGAACGCCTGCATCCTTGTATAGCCGTCAACCAGCGCCGCATCCTCATATTCCTTGGGGATTTCGTCGATGAACCCCTTCATCAGCCAGACAGAGAAGCTAAGGTTAAACGCTGTGTACAGAATGATCAGCCCCAGATGGGTGTCGTTCAAACCGACCACCCGGTACATCAGGAACATCGGGATCGCCACCACCACCGGCGGCAACATTCGGGTGGACAGGATGAAGAACAGCCAGTCATCCTCACCCGCCACCTTGAACCGCGAAAACCCGTAGGCGGTAATTGTACCCATGCTGACTGCCAGAACCGTGGAGGTGATGGCGATGATCAACGAATTCAGGAACCGGCTTGGAAAGCCCGACAGTTGCACCTCGCCCTTGCCCGACCGCACCACCTTTTCGCCGCCGTCGAATACCGTCTGCTCCCACCACGGGGCTGCCGCATAAACCTCTGGCGTGGGGGCTGTCCGCAACTGGCTGCGCTTGGTCATCAGCTTGACGAAGGGGCTGAACTCCGGCTGGAAAAACACCGTTGGCGGTACGGTAGTTGCCAGATTGCGCGGCTTGAACGCCGTTGCGGTGATCCAGAAAATCGGCGCCAGAAACAGCAGCAATATCACCAGCAGGCTGATGATCGACAGCCGGTGGCGCAGCATTTCACCCTTGGTGCGGACCGCAGCCATCCTAGCGTTCCTTCACTTTATTCAGGTATTTGACATAGATGTTGGTGATCGCCAGAACCATCACCAAGACGATATAGGCGAACGCGCAGGACAGCCCGGTCTGCCATTCCTGAAACGCCATCTTGTACAGGCGGATCGAGATCACCTCGGTCGTTGGCTGCGAGGCTAGGATATAGGCAAGGTCGAACGTCTTGAACGCCTCCATTGTTCGGAAAATGACAGCGATCATCAGGATTGGTGCCACCAGTGGCAGCGTTATGCGGAAAAAGGTATAAAGCCCGCTGGCCCGGTCAATCGCCGCCGCTTCGTACAGATGCTTCGGCACCGCCGACAGCCCGGCCAGCGACAGTAGCATCACGAACGGCGACCACATCCATATGTCGGCAATCGCAATCGCATAAAGCGCCATCTTGGGATCCGCCAGCCACTCGAACGTGCCCAGCCCGAACGCATAGTTGATGATGCCAAAGCTGGGGTCATACAGCAGTTTCCAGAACAGCCCCACAACCGCCGCTGACAGCATCATCGGCAACAGCAGCAGCGTGGTCAGCAACCCCTTGAACGGGATCTCCCGGTTCAGCAGCATCGCAACACCGAACCCCACAAACACCTGACCCGCGACTGAAATGATCACATATTTCGCCGTGATGGTGAAATTGCGCCAGATATTCGGATCGGCCAGCAATGTGCGGTAGTTGTCCAGACCGACAAAATGCGCGGGGTCATTGGACGAGGCGCGAAAGTCGGTGAACGAGTATCCTAGAGAGTAAATCAGCGGGAAGATGTTGAAAACGATCAGGAAAATTATTGTCGGGATGATGAACAGATTGCGGATCGCCAGATCGCTCATCCCATGCGAGCGCGGTGCCGTCGGGGCCAAGGTTTGAACAGCCACTCTGGCCTCCAGGTTGTGATTAAGGAAGGGGAGGGGCCGTTAAGCCCCTCCTGATCAATTCAGCCGCCGCGACCATACTTGGCGAACGTTGCCTTCCAGTCGGCAGCCAGCGCGTCCAGCGTGTCTTTGGATGACCCCTCGCCTCCCACGATCAGCGGGTAAAGACGGCCGTTCAACTGGGTCAGCAGCTCCGCATATTCCGGCACTGCCCAGAAATCCTTGACCTTGAACATCGTGTCGTAGAACGCCTTGTTATAGGGCGTGGCATTCTGGAACTCGGGCGATTCAAGAACCGCCTTGTTGCAGGTATAGCCGCCCAAAGCCGCCCATTTCTTTTGCGTGTCGTCTTTGATGAACCATTGCAGGAACTTGAACGCCTCGTCCTTGTTCTGGCTATAGGACACGATGGAAATCCCCTGACCACCAAGCGCCGCAAACTGATCGCCGTTCGGCCCCGGAGGGTTGGCGAAGAACCCGGTGTTCTTGGCATTCGGGTTTGACGCCTCGTTCAGCAGCGCCGGAAAGAACGCGAAGTAATTCATCGACATCGCGGCCAGATTTTCGGTAATCGCCTGATTGTCCTCGACAAAGAACGTCTTGGCCCAGCCGGGCGGCGTGAACTTGTACAACTCGCGATAAGCGTCCAAAGCGGCGACAGCCTTGTCAGAGTTGACGATGCCGTCAACTTTATACGTCCCCATATCGCCCAGTTCGCCACCGAACGAGAACAGCGCGTTCTCGAACCCCATCGCCATCGCGTCATACGAATTGTCGGTATAAATCGCGATGCCATAGCGTTTTTCATCGGGCCGATAGAAAAATTCGGCGATGTCGCGCAGTGCCTTCCAGTCTTTCGGGACGGCAAGGTCATAGCCGTATTTGGCCTTGAAATTCGCCATCTCGGTAGGATCTTCGAACCAGTCTTTGCGATAAGACCAGCCCACAGCGTCACCTTCTGCCGGGATCGACCAGTATTTGCCGCTGTTGCCGGGATATTCCGAATAGAACTTCACCGTCGCCGGGGCCATCGTGTCCAGAACGTGATTGTCCTTCACGAACTGCGTCAGATCGACGTAGTGCCCACCTTCCGAAGCCGCCCCCAGCCACTGGCTATCCCCCACGATCAGGTCATAGGCACTGCCTTTGGCGTTGAATTCGGTGAAAGCCTTGGTTTGGAAATCGGACCAGGGCGTCGTTTCCACGGTCACTTTGACCCCGGTTTCCGCCTCATAATCATTGACCAGTTCCTGCAGATAGTTGGCCGGATCCCACTCCGCCCAAAATATCGTCAGTTCCTGAGAATAGGCGTGCGATGTTCCAAACATCGTCAACACGGCCCCAGCAAGCAACCCTGCCATCTTACTGTGCATCAGCATTCCTCCCATGTGTCATAGCGCCTCCCGCGCCGACCTGCCTTCTGTTGGGCAGATTCGGATAGGATAGGTCCAACTGGTATTACCAAGCGCCCGCGTCGGTCAAGACGAATGTCAAATGACGCCTCAAATCGCAACCAAGGTGACTGGGCATGAAATGCTGCACTGCCGCACTCATTTCGACGAAATCAACTTAATTGGTACCTTTCGAGCCATGATCGCCCTCTTTCCTGCCACATCGTCCTTTGCAAAACTGGTCCAACCAGATACGTTGACCCAAACCTTCTCAACAGGACCACCCTTGCCCCGCATCCTTGCAATCGGAACCGCCGACACCAAGCCAGCAGAGCTTGCCCATCTTGCCACGCTACTCCGCGTCGGTCCGCTCCCGGTCGTCACCGTCGATGTCGGCACCCGCACCCCCGCCATGACCTGCGACATCAGCGCCGAAACCGTCGCCGCCCATCACCCCGATGGCGCCAACGCCGTCCTGAACCAGACCGACCGGGGCAGGGCGGTCGCCGCAATGGCCACCGCTTTGGCGCATTTCCTCCCCGCCCAACACGACCTCGCCGGTGTCATCGGCATCGGCGGCGGCGGCGGCACCGCCATCATCACCGCAGGCATGCGCGAACTGCCCTACGGCCTGCCCAAGATCATGGTCTCGACCCTCGCCTCCGGCAACACCGCTCCCTACGTCGGCATTTCCGACCTCATAATGATGCCCTCTGTCACCGACCTCGCCGGGCTCAACACTCTGAACCGCACCATCCTGCACAACGCCGCGCAAGCGATGCTCGGCATGGCCACAAACCCCGCACCGCGCCAACACGGCCTGCCCGCCATCGGCCTGACCATGTTCGGCGTCACCACCCAATGCGTCACCGCCATCACGGCAGCATTGCCGGACCGCGATTGCCTGGTTTTCCACGCCACCGGCACCGGCGGTCGCACGATGGAGAAACTGGCGGATAGCGGCCTTCTCACCGCCTTCATCGACATCACCACGACCGAGGTTGCCGACCTTCTATGCGGCGGCGTCCTCGCCTGCACCGAGGATCGCTTTGGTGCCACAGCCCGCACGAAACTGCCGTGGATTGGCTCGGTCGGTGCGCTTGACATGGTCAACTTCGGCGCCCCCGACACCATCCCGCCGCACCTGAAAGACCGCCTGTTCTACCACCACAACCCGCTGGTCACCCTGATGCGAACCACCCCCGCCGAGAACACCAAAATCGGCCACTGGATCGCCGCCAAACTGAACCAATGCCACGGCCCCATCCACCTGCTGATCCCCGAACTGGGCATCTCGGCGCTGGACATCGCAGGCGGCCCCTTCCAC
>JBDSXE010000398.1:0-3732 GCA_039926325.1 Paracoccaceae bacterium
AGGCGGCTTTGGCTGACATCGTTCTGGAATCCGCCCTTTCTGCTATCATGGATTGCGAAGATTCCGTCGCCTGCGTCGATGCAGAGGACAAAGTTGCCGCCTACGCCAACTGGCTCGGCACGATGCAAGGAACCCTAACCGCCGATTTCTCCAAGGGCGGTCGCCGGATGACCCGCGCCCTGAACGAAGATCGCACCTTCACCGCCCCCGATGGCAAGCCCTTGATCTTGAAAGGTCGTGCCTTGCTTTGGATCAGGAATGTCGGCCATCTGATGACCAATCCCGCCATCCTCGACCGCGACGGAGCAGAGGTTTACGAGGGTCTGATGGACGCGATGGTCACGACCCTGATTGCCATGCACGACCTGCAGAAAACCTCTGGACTGCGAAACTCTCATCACGGATCTGTCTACGTCGTCAAACCCAAGATGCACGGCCCTGAGGAAGTCAGCTTTATCAACGACGTTTTCGCCAAGGTCGAAGACATCCTTGGCCTGCCGCGCCACACCGTCAAACTCGGTGTGATGGACGAGGAACGCCGCACTTCCACCAACTTGAAAGCTTGCATCCGCGCGGCCAAATCGCGGATCGCATTCATAAATACCGGTTTTCTTGATCGCACCGGCGATGAGATTCACACCTCGATTGAGGCTGGCCCGTTCAGCCGCAAGGATTTCATCAAGCGCAAGGCATGGATCGGTGCCTACGAAAACCAGAACGTCGATATCGGCCTTGAATGCGGTTTGTCGGGCAAAGCTCAAATCGGCAAAGGCATGTGGGCCGCCCCGGACTTGATGGCCGCGATGCTGGAACAGAAGATCGACCATCCTAAGGCTGGCGCCAACTGCGCTTGGGTGCCTTCGCCCACTGCGGCGATCCTGCATGTGCTGCACTATCACAAAATCGACGTCTTCGCCGTGCAACGCCGTATTGCTGCTGGGGGCCGTCGTGCCTATGTCGAAACCCTGCTGGAAATTCCGCTTGCGTCCTATCGCCGCTGGACGGAAGCACAAGTCTTGCAAGAGGTTGAAAACAACGCCCAAGGCATCCTCGGCTATGTCGTCCGCTGGATTGATCAGGGCGTTGGCTGTTCCAAAGTGCCCGACATTCATGATGTCGGACTGATGGAAGACCGCGCGACGTGTCGGATTTCGGCGCAACACATCGCTAACTGGCTGCATCACGGCGTCGTCAACGAAGCGCAGGTGGTGACGAGCTTGCGAAAGATGGCGGAAGTGGTGGATCGGCAGAATGCTGGCGATCCGATGTATGTCGCGATGGCTCCCGGCTTCAATGGGATCGCCTTTGCTGCCGCACAAGATCTGGTGTTGAAGGGCCGTGTGCAACCCTCAGGCTACACCGAACCAATCCTCCACGCCCGCCGATTGGAGAAAAAGGCGTCCTAACCGATATCCAGCGCAATCGCATGAACACGCTGGTTCAAATCGCCCAATGCTGCCTGAACCGCCCGATGCCGCGCCACTCGCGGTAAAATGGCCAACAGTTCTGCCCTTATACGAATGGCGAAATGGCTTTCACCAGAGCCATCATCGCCACCATGACCCGCGTGTTTGTGGCTTTCGTTCTCAACCATCAGTTCGGTCGGCGAAAAGGCGCGGGTCAACCGTTCGGTGATCTCTTCAGCCACTGCCATGTTACGCTTTCCCCTTCAATCTGCTGACAAAACGTCTAAACTCATGGCCCCGAGTCGGAAAGGCCAGACATGACCAATCGTCCCCCGTTTGAATTTGATATCCGCGTTTCGTCCGACAAGGCGAAGCGCAAAACCGGACGTCGGGGGATGTCCGGGGCGTTCGATACGTCAACCAAAGCCTGCGATTTTCCGGGGTGCAAGGAAAAGGGGGCGTATCGCGCGCCCAAGTCGCCGGACCAACTGGACGAATTTTTCTGGTTCTGCCGGGACCACATTCGAGAATACAATCTCAAGTGGAACTTCTTCGGCGCTGCCAGCGACGAGGAGTTTCAGAAACTTCTGGAAAAAGACCGCCTGTGGGAGCGCGAAACCAAACCGTTTTCACGCAAGGATGATGGCCGGGCATGGGCACGGCTTGGTGTCGATGACCCTATGCAGCTGCTAGGACCGAACGCCACCCAAAGTCCAGGCAAGCCAGTGTCAAACTCCACGCGCAAACTGCCCGCACCAGAGCGCAAAGCCGTCGAGATTCTGGATGCCCGCGACAGCTGGACCAAGACAGAAATCCGTAAGCAATACAAAAGCCTGGTCAAGGATCTTCATCCAGACATGAATGGCGGCGACCGCTCTGATGAAGAGCGTTTGCAAGAGGTAGTCTGGGCGTGGGACCAGCTGAAGGACAGCCGTTACTTCAAGGAATAACCTTACAGTCGCCGTATGAAATCATACTTCAAAAGCCAGATCAGAATGCGATCCGCGAACATGGAATTCATCTGGGTGGCCCCCGTGATTGCCGCGACATCCGCCCCCTCGCCCGCCCGAGCAGCAATCACAGACAAGACGGCCGAAATCTGCTCGGCGGTGGCAAAATAGCGATTTAGCGCCTGGTAGTTTCGCACCGCTAGCGTATCTACCAGACTGACGCGATCAGTCAAATCATTGGCTGCAAACCGCTGCGAACTAAACTCAGCGGTTTCGCTTGGATAACCCGCAAACAGCAAAGTCGGCGAGGGTGCAATCGGCAAGCGGTATCCTGCTGTGCGTAGCGCACGCGCAGCCCCCGCTTTGCGACGGGCCTCTTGTTCAGCCCACAGCGATTGAAACTGCGGGATCACCACCGACCAGTCGTAATGGCTTCGCACCCGCGCCAACCCCGCTTCCCCCATTTGGCGGCATAATGCGGGGTTTGTGGCAAGATCCAGGATACGCGCCGTCAAGTCGGGCATGTCGACCTCTGTCATCGCGGAAACCGCTGCACAATACTGCGCGTAATCGTCAATGCCGCCTTGCAGCCGTATGGATTCATTTGCCAAATGCCTTGGACCCAGCATCCGCGTCTTGACCCGCAGACCAACGTCCGGGGTCACGGTATCCTTCATACCGTCCCAGTCCGACACCAGCATCGGCAGTCCTGCGGCCATGCCTTCCAACGGGGCAAGTCCGAATGTTTCCTGTATATTGTCAATCATGAACAGCGAAACGTCCGCGCCCGACAGTGTTGCTCTGCGGTCGTCTGCCAGATTTCCGTCCAGCAGCAGGAACCCCACATCTGGCATCAGTCGCGCGGCACCCTGGACAAACACATCCCGGGAATAGGGCTGTCGGAACATTCCGCAAAATACAACGTGCAGCTTTTGCCCCTTCGGCAAGGTACGCTGCGCCGCTTGCATCGCCAGAAAAATCGGCAGCGGATCGAATTTCTCATGCGGGGTCAGACGGGCAATCGTCGAAAACACTACGTCGTCCGGGCCGCAACCCAACTGCTCCCGCAACCGCTGCCGCGCGGCGGGATCGCGCGTGAAATCGTCGCAGTGAATGCCCAACGGCACAACGGGCAGCATCGGGCGTGGCGGCGGCTCGACGCGAAACCGCTGGCGGATGTGGTCGTCGATCAGTTCCATCTGCACATTCACGGCGCCCTGCACGGCATGCGAGGTGCAAATCACCGCATCCCAATCCATGACAGGCGCCATCCGCAGGTCAAAAAATCCCTGCATGATCCCCATTGTAGAGGTTGTATGGGTGATCCCGCAGATCGCCCAAGCATTCGACCCGAAATCAGCCCTGCGCCACGCTTC
>JBDSXE010000399.1:0-6449 GCA_039926325.1 Paracoccaceae bacterium
GCCCCGGTCCGTCCGGGGCGCGCCGTTTTTCATGGCCAGCACAGAAGCCCCCGACACCCCCTCGCGCCTAGGCCGTATCCTGCGGCAGGTTGGCGCGACCATATTCACGCTGTTCATCACGTTCATCGGCCTTCTGGCCGTGACCTTCATCATCAGCCGCGTGGTGCCGATTGACCCGGTGATGTCCATCCTTGGCGAACGCGCGACAGAGGCGCAAATTGCCGAAACCCGGACAAAATTGGGTCTGGATGAACCGATGTTGTATCAGTTCGGGATCTATGTGAACGACGCGCTGCACGGCGATCTGGGCAATTCGATCCGCACGAAAAAGCCGGTCCTGCAAGAGATCGCCCGCTATTTCCCGGCGACGCTGGAGCTGTCGACGCTGGCCACGATCATCGGTGTGTTGATCGGAGTGCCCGCAGGCGTTTTGGCCGCGACCAAGCCCGGATCAATTCTGGACCAACTGGTGCGGCTGATCGGTCTGATGGGCTATTCGATGCCGGTGTTCTGGCTGGGTCTGATCGGATTGTTGTTATTTTATGGTCACTTAGGCTGGGTTAGCGGGCCGGGCCGGCTGGACGCCGGGTTTGATATGTCGATGCAGTTCGAACTGACGCAATACACCGGCATGATCCTGATCGACACCGCGCTGAATGGCCGCTGGGACATGTTCGCCAACGCCATCAGCCACATCATCCTGCCCGCCAGCCTGCTGGGCTATCTGTCGATGGCGTATATCTCGCGCATGACCCGCAGCTTCATGATGAACGAACTGGGTCAGGAATATATCACCACGGCCCGCGTCAAGGGCATGCCGGAACGTCGGGTGATTTGGGTTCACGCGCTGAAAAACGTGATGGTGCCGCTGATCACGGTTGTCGCCCTCAGCTATGCTTTCCTGCTGGAAGGCGCCGTGCTGACCGAGACGATATTCGCCTGGCCGGGACTTGGCCGCTATATTACCGACGCCCTGCTGGTCGCGGACATGCCGGCAGTTCTGGGTGGCACCGTCGTCGTGGGTGCGGTTTATATCGGTATCAACATGCTGTCGGACCTATTGTACCGGCTTGCCGACCCGAGGGCGCGATGACAGCTATACCAGTTCAGACTTGGAATGAATGGCTGCGCGATCAGAACCCAACCTCGCGCCTGCAATCGCGGATGGCGCAAACCTATCTGTCGTGGCTGCGGCTCAAGCGGAATCCGCTGGCGATGATCGGGTTGCTGATCACCGTGGCGCTGGTGCTGATGTCGATATTTGCGCCCCTGCTGGCCCCCTACGACCCGATCACGCAGAACCTTGCCGAACGCCTGCAACCACCCGGCACGCTTGGTCACTGGATGGGCACCGACGACTTTGGCCGCGATATCTGGACGCGCATCCTGTATGGGTCGCGCATCACGCTGTATATCGTGCTGCTGGTTATCCTGACCGCCCCCGTCGTCGGCCTGATCATCGGCACCGTCGCGGGCTATTTCGGCGGCTGGATCGACGCCGTGCTGATGCGGATCACCGACATCTTCCTCGCCTTCCCCAAGCTGATCCTCGCCCTCGCGCTGGTCGCGGTGCTCGGCCCGGGCATGGTCAACGCCGTCCTCGCCATCGCGATCACCTCGTGGCCGCCCTATGCAAGGGTCGCGCGCGCCGAAACGCTGACGGTGCGAAACTCCGATTACATCGCCGCCGTCCGCCTGCAAGGCGCGGGGCCGATCCGCATCATCTGGGGCCACGTCATGCCGATGTGCCTGCCCTCGGTCATCATCCGGGTGACGCTGGATATGGCGGGCGTGATCCTGACCGCCGCAGGCCTTGGCTTTCTTGGCCTTGGCGTGCAGCCGCCGCAACCCGAATGGGGTCTGATGATCTCTGCCGGTCGCAAGTTCCTGTTCGAACAGTGGTGGGTCGCGACGATGCCCGGCCTTGCCATTTTCGTCGTCTCGCTCGGCTTCAACCTGCTAGGTGACGGGTTGCGCGATGTCCTTGACCCGCGGAGTTCCGGCCGATGACCCTGCTGTCCGTCAAGAACCTGCGCGTGACCTTCAACACCGAGGCCGGCGTGGTAGAGGCCGTGCGCGGCGTGTCGTTTGAACTGGGCCGCGAACGGTTGGGCATCGTCGGTGAGTCAGGCTCCGGCAAGACCATGACCGGGCGCAGCGTTCTGCGCCTGATCCGTCCGCCGGGCCGGATCGACGCCGACGCGATGACGTTCGATGGCGTGGATATCCTGAACGCGTCAGAGGACAAGATGCGCGACCTGCGCGGCCACCGGATGGCGATGGTCATGCAAGACCCCAAATTCTCGCTGAACCCGGTGATGCGGGTTGGCGCACAACTGATGGAGGGATTGCGCCAGCGCGACCACGCCTCCAAACCCGAGGCTTACGCCAAGGCCGTCGCCGCCCTGAACGCCGTGCAAATCCGCGACCCCGAACGGGTGATGGACGCCTATCCGCACGAACTGTCCGGTGGCATGGGCCAGCGTGTGATGATCGCCATGATGTTGATCCCGAACCCCGATCTGCTGATCGCAGATGAACCGACGTCTGCTCTCGATGTGACCGTGCAGGCAGAGGTTCTGTCGATCCTCGATGCGCTGGTGCGCGATCGCGGCATGGGCCTGATCTTCATCAGCCACGACCTGCGGCTGGTGGCCCGGTTCTGCGACCGCGTTCTGGTCATGTACAAGGGCCGCATTGTCGAGGAACTTGCGGCAAAAGACCTGATGCACGCCAAGCATCCCTACACCCAGGGGCTGCTGAACTGCCTGCCCCGCATCGGGGGTACGCGTGGCCTCCTTCCCGGACTTGACCGCACGGCGGAGTGGGCAAACTGATGGCGCTGATCGAGATTGAGAACCTGTCCGTCACCTTTCACGCCAATGGCCGCAATGTCCGCGCCGTCGAAGGCGTCTCGCTGAACGTCGAAGACCGCGAAAGCTTTGGGCTGGTTGGCGAGTCAGGCTCTGGCAAATCCACCATCCTGCGGGCAATCTGCGGCCTTGCTCCGATCACGTCCGGGTCGATCCGCATCAAGGGCGAACCCGTGAAATCCCCACGTGGCAAGGCGTTTTCGGCCCTCGTGCAGATGGTGTTCCAAGACCCCTATGCCAGCCTGCACCCGCGCCACACCATCGACCGCACGTTGTCGGAACCCCTCGCCATCCACGGCATCGGCGACACCGACAAACGCGTGATGACCGCCCTCACCGATGTCGGGCTGCCCGCCACGTTCCGGTTTCGCTATCCGCACCAGTTGTCGGGCGGCCAGCGCCAACGCGTCGCCATCGCCCGCGCCCTGATGCTGAAACCGGCGATCCTGCTGCTGGATGAACCCACATCCGCACTTGACGCCTCGGTTCAGGCCGAAACGCTGAACCTCCTCAGCCGCCTGCGCGAAGAGCGTGGGCTGACGTTTCTGATGGTCAGCCATGACCTTGCCGTGATCGACCATATGTGTGACCGCATCCTGGTCATGCAAAACGGCAAAGCGGTCGAGGAATTGACACGCGATGCGCTGGCCAACGCCCAAATGAAAACCACTTACGCCAAAAGCCTTTTCGCCGCCTCTGCAGATCGCATGTTGCAGGGTTGAACCTTCCCATTCATTTGCTCATAAATATCCCACAGGGGGTCCGGGGGGTGTGAAACCCCCCGGTCCGACGCCCCAGCAAGCGCCACAACAAGGACCGCTCATGTTTCCGACTTTCGACGGCCACAACGATATTCTGCTGCGCCTTTTCACCCACCCTGAAAACCGCGAGGCAATTTGGCTGACGGGCGAAGGCAAAGGCCATCTTGACTTGCCGCGCATGAAGAAGGGCGGTTTTGCCGGTGGGTTTTTCGCCATCTACATCCCCAGCCCCCATGTCGAAGACGGCATTGATTACATGGAGTTGATGGAGCATCCGCCCTATCATCTGCCCCTGTCGCAGCTTATCCCCGACAGCGAGGCTCTGCCGACCGCTATGGCGATGGCGGGTCACATGTTGTGGATGGAACGCGCCTCGAACGGGGCGTTCAAGTTGGTCCGCAGCGTCGCAGAAATCCGCGACTGCATGGCCAAAGGCGTGATCGCCGGCATTCTGCATATGGAGGGGGCAGAGGCGATTGGCGACAACCTTGACACGCTTTACACCTTTCACGCGATGGGCCTGCGCTCGATCGGTCCGGTGTGGAGCCGCCCGACGATTTTCGGTAACGGCGTGCCCTTTGCCTTTCCGTCCAGCCCCGATACAGGCGACGGGCTGACCGACGCAGGCAAGCGTTTGATCAAGACCTGCAATGAACTCAAGATCATGATCGACCTCAGCCACATCAACGAAAAGGGCTTCAACGACGTCGCCACCCTGTCTGACGCGCCTTTGGTTGCCACCCATTCCAACGCCCACGCCATCACGCCAACCTCGCGCAATTTGACTGATCGCCAGCTTGCGATGATCAAAGACTCGGGCGGCATGGTTGGCCTGAACTACGCCACCAGCTTCCTGCGCCGCGATGGCAAACAATCGGCGGACATGGGGTGGGAGGATGTCTTGGCCCACCTTGACCACCTGATCACCCATCTGGGCGAGGATCATGTGGGTCTAGGGTCCGATTTCGACGGTGCCACCATCCCCAAAGGCATCACCGACGTCACCGGCGTTCCGGCCCTGCAACAGGCGATGCTGGATCACCAATATGGCGAGGCGCTGGTAAAGAAAATCAGTTCCGAAAACTGGCTGAACCTGCTGGATCGGACGTGGGGCGGTTGATTTCGCTTTTTCCAAAACGCCGCTCATCAATCCCTGCGGCCTTTCTTCGCTGACCCAAACGAAGAAAGACCGCAGGGATTGATGAGTGCGGGAACAAATAGAAGCGCGTTAAAAACTGGTAAATGCAAACAGACAACCGATTGATATAGAACACTAATCCAAAATGTCCATATCTGGACGGCCCCTATTCCACCCCGCGCAAGACCTGTGCCGGTCGTGCCGCCAGTGGTCGCCACGCAAACGCCAGCCCCGCCACCAGCGTCGCCGCGATCCCGCCCAGAATGATTGCCGCCGCAGACACCCACTCGAACCGATAGCTTGTCTCCATCACGAACCGCATCACTGCCCACCCCGCCATAGCCCCGACTGCCAGCGCCACCAACCCAGCCGCCGCGCCCATCAATCCGGCCCGCAGCGCGAAACTGAACAATATCCGCCGCCGCGACGCCCCCAGCACCTTCAGGAGCGCCGCCTCATAAGTCCGCCCTCGTTCCCCCGCCGCTGCAGCCCCGATCAGCACGACAAACCCCGTCACCAGCGTTGTTCCCGCCGCCCAAGCCGTCGCGGTCGCAATCGCCTGCAACCCCTCAGCCAGTCGTCCAATCGCCTCTTTCACCGCAATCGCTGTGATGTTGGGATACGCCTTCGACAGATCGCGCAAGATCGCCGCCTCCGCTTGCGGCGCGGCATAGACGGTCGAGATCGAGGTGTGCGGAGCCCCGGCAACGGCTGCCGGATCAATCGTCATGACAAACCCCATCCCGGCGTTGGAAAAGTCCACCTTGCGGAACGAGGTAATCGTCGCCTCGATATCCCGGCCCAGAATGTTGATGGTCAACTGAGTGCCCACTGGCAGCCCCATCTCTTTGGCTTCCTCTTCGGCAAATGAGACTTGGGCGGGACCGGTGTAATCCTTCGGCCACCACGTCCCCGCCGTCACTTTGGTATTCTCGGGTGGCGCATCCGAAAACGTGATGCCCCGGTCGCCCATCACCACCCAATGATCGCCCACGACATCCCGCGCCGGACGCCCGTTGATTTGAGTGATCACACCGCGCAGCATCGGCGCGACCTCGACCTTGGTGACCGCCGGGTCGCCGTTCAACCGCGCCAGATAGCCCGGCAGTTCGTCATCTTGCAGGTCGATGAAGAAAAAGCTGGGGGCACGGCCCGGCAAATCCCGCTCAATGGCTGAGCGCAGGTTGCTGTCGATCTGCCCCACCGTCGCTAGCACCGACAGCCCCAGCCCCAGCGCCAGAATGACCGGCATCGCCTCTGCCCGTGGCCCGCCGATTGCTGCCAGCGCCAGCCGCCACGCCACTCGCCCCTGCAACCAACGCCCGCGCGCTACCCGCCGCGCCAGCCATTGCAACACCAGCGCGGTCAGCGTCAGAACCGCCAGCGCCGCAATCACGCCGCCTGTCGTCCAAAGCGCCAGGCTGGCCGTGCCAGAGAATACGACCGCCCCGCCCACCAGCATCCCCGCCAGAACCAGCATCGCCAGCAGGTGCGTCCATTTCGGCCAGACCCGTCCCTGCGCCCCTCGATATAGCGCCGCTGCCCGCTGCCGAACCGCCTGTGACAACGGCCACAGCGTGAACAGAAACGCCGTCGTCACCCCGTAAAATGCCGCCTCGATCAGCGGCATCGGATACAGCGCAAACTGTGCCGGGAATGGCAGCGCAGCGGCAATCA
>JBDSXE010000400.1:0-9754 GCA_039926325.1 Paracoccaceae bacterium
GCAAGGCGTCCTGAACTCAACGCTTCCAAATGCAAATGGGCGGCCGATGTGCCGCCCATTTTTTTGTAATGTTCGTCCGCTTTGGTTATAGGACGGGATGGACCGCCCTGCTCGATCCAACTGGAAGCGTCGGATCGAGCAACCCGAGGCCCCGCGACGTCAGTGCAGCAGGTTTGCAATGGTTCCGATCAGGTTCAGCACCAAGCCGGTGTTGCGGTCCACGCGGTACAGCGAATTGCCCAGACGGGCGTAAAGCGCGTTGTCCATGCCGGGTTGACTTGGTGGCGTGAAGATCACCCGATAGCCGTCTGGCAGATGATCGCCGGTCCGGTAAGGGTAATCCTGCGCCGCGATACCGTTCCTAACCTGTCCGGGCGGGATACAAGGCGGGTTCTTCTTGGCCAGACCCGGCGGACAGTGGGCGAAATCCACCTGCTCCCACGGCCAGTTCCAGTCCCCGAGATGGCCACCCGGGCTAAGAATTTCGCCGGTGGCCGGATCAATTAAATACAGGAAATCACCATACCGGGCATATGCCGCATGGGGCCAAAAGGGGGAAGTGGATGGGTCAAACATGATGACATAATCATTGGGCAGCGGCACGCCGACCGCGTAGTCATCGCGCCACCTGATGTCACTGTTTGCGTCGTGATCGATCACGGCACCCTTGCCAACCTGGCCCGGAGGGATGCAAGGCGGGTTCTTCTTGGCAAGGCCGGGAGGGCAATTGACGCTGACTGAATGGCCATTGCCGTTGCCTTTGGGTCCGGCCTTATCCTTGGGCCCGGCTTCTACCGCCGTTGCCAGCAGCAGCACGGCCAGTGTGCTCGCAATCAGTCCAATACGTGTCATGTAAGATGTCCTCTGTCGTCCAGGAGGGGCACAGGTCAAGGCCGCCCCTCCAATCAAACACCAGTCAGGAACGTTGGGTTCCAATACGCGGCAAATCAGTCCATCTGCTTGAAGTTCAGGCTCGCGCCTTCCTTGATCCCAGATGGCCAACGTGCGGTGATGGTTTTGGTGCGGGTGTAGAAGCGGAACGAGTCCGGACCGTGCTGGTTCAGGTCACCGAACGAGGATTTCTTCCAGCCGCCGAAGGTGTGATAGGCCAAGGGCACCGGGATTGGCACGTTGATGCCGATCATCCCCACGTTGACCCGGTTGGCAAAGTCACGCGCCGTGTCGCCGTCGCGAGTGTAGATGGCGGTGCCGTTGCCGTATTCGTGGTCCATAGCCATTTTCAGCGCAGTCTCATAGGTATTGGCGCGAACAACGCTCAACACCGGGCCGAAGATTTCCTTGCGGTAGATTTCCATATCGGTGGTGACGTGGTCGAAAAGGTGAGGGCCGACGAAGAAGCCGTCCTCGTAACCTTGCAGTTTGAAACCGCGACCATCGACGACCAGTTTGGCCCCAGCGGCCACGCCGGATTCGATCAGGCGCAGGATGTTGGCCTTGGCAGCAGCGGTGACGACGGGACCGTAGTCAACATCATTACCGCCGGTATAGGGGCCGACCTTCAGCTTTTCGATGCGGGGGATCAGCTTTTCGACCAGACGGTCGGCAGTTTCATCACCGACTGGAACCGCGACGGAAATCGCCATGCAACGCTCGCCCGCCGCACCGTAACCGGCACCAATCAGTGCATCAGCGGCCTGATCCATATCGGCATCGGGCATGATGATCATGTGGTTCTTGGCACCACCAAAGCACTGCACGCGTTTGCCGTTCGCCGTGCCGCGCGAGTAGATATATTCGGCAATCGGGGTCGAGCCAACAAAGCCGATACCAGCGATTTCAGGGTTGTCGAGGATGGCATCGACGGCACCTTTGTCGCCATTGATGACTTGCAGGACGCCATCAGGCAGACCCGCCTCTTTCATCAGTTCAGCCAGCATCAGGGGGACCGAGGGGTCACGCTCAGACGGTTTCAGAATGAAGCTGTTACCGCAGGCAAGGGCTGGTCCCATTTTCCACAACGGGATCATGGCGGGGATGTTGAAGGGGGTGATACCGGCCGCAACGCCAATGGGTTGGCGCATGGAGTACATGTCGATGCCCGGACCGGCGCTGTCGGTGTATTCGCCTTTCAGCAGATGTGGTGCGCCGATGCAGAACTCCATCACTTCCAGCCCGCGCTGGATATCGCCCTTAGCATCGGGGATGGTTTTGCCGTGTTCGCCGGATAGCGCCTCAGCCAGCTTTTCCATGTCGCGGTTCAAGAGGCGAACGAATTCCATCATTACGCGGGCGCGGCGTTGTGGGTTGGTGGCACCCCATTTGACCTGCGCGCGGGCAGCGTCGGCGGTGGCTGCGTCAAGCTCTTCTTTGGAGGCCAAGGCAACGCGCGCCTGTACTTCGCCCGTTGCAGGGTTGAAAACGTCAGCAAAGCGGCCAGATTTGCCTGCCACATGCTTGCCGTTGATCCAGTGTCCGATTTCTTTCATGGCTTTTCTCCCTTGGGTTGGCGGCACAATAGCCTTGCGGAAATGCCGGGGACAGAGGCAAGATTTCAAATGGGTATTGCATTTTTGCAAAGGTGACGCATGGATTGGGACGACCTACGGGTATTTCTGGCTGTAGTTCGGGCAGAAAGCCTGTCCGGGGCGGGGCGGGGCTTGAAGATTGATCCAGCGACAGTTGGGCGGCGAATTTCACGGCTGGAGGACGCGGTCGGGACCCGGCTGTTCGTCAAAGGGCCACAAGGCTATGCGCCGACTGAAGAAGGATTGCGGCTGCTGACCCATGCCGAGCGGGCCGAGGCAGCGATGGATGGCGCGGCAGAGGCGCTGACCGGGCCGGAAGGGTTGACCGGCCAGATCAGGATCGGTGCCCCGGATGGCTGCGCGAATTACCTGCTGCCACAGGTTCTAGCGCGGATTTGCGACGCCAATCCGGGGCTGGAGGTGCAGATCGTAGCCTTGCCACGCGTGTTCAACCTGTCCAAACGCGAGGCCGACATGGCGATTGCGGTGTCGCGGCCCCAGGCGGGGCGGCTCACGGTACAAAAGCTGACCGACTACAAGCTGCACCTTGCCGCCTCACGTGATTATCTGGCGGTGAATCCGGTGCGGGCGGATGACCTGCAAGCGCACCGGTTTGTCGGCTACATCCCGGACATGATTTTCGACAAGGAGTTGGATTACCTAGCGGCGATCGGCGTGACCTCGGTTCCTTTGGCGTCCAACTCTGTCTCGGTCCAGCTGAACTGGCTGCGGCATGGCGCAGGGCTGGGGGTAGTCCACGATTTCGCGCTGTCGGCCGCGCCAGAACTGGTCCGCGTCATCCCCGACGAGGTCAGTTTGTCCCGCGCTTTCTGGCTGATCCGCCACGCCGATGATGGCCGGGTGGAGCGGCTGAACCGTTTTGCCGCCCTGTTGGTGACGGAGGTTCGGGCAGAGATGGCGCGGTTAGAGGCTTACTGCGTGTAGGACGGGTCAAACTAATTCTCTATATTTTTCATGTTGTTGCCAATGCTGCATTTGCGAAGCAAACGTAAAATCCAAAGGTTTTTCTTGACAGAGTCTTGTGCAGAGTGGACCGTGGTAAGGACAGAGAAAGGGAGGTTCCCATGCTCGTTAGTCAAATCCTGAAATCCAAATCTGATGTTGGGGTGATTACGCTGCCGCCCGGCACAACCGTGGCCCATGTGGCAGAGATTTTGTCATCGCGGCGGATTGGTGCCGTGGTCATCTCCGAGGATGGAAAACGGGTCAAAGGCATCGTGTCAGAGCGTGATGTCGTGCGTGAGTTGGGGCGTCGCGGTCCGTCTTGTCTGGACGAGACGGTCGACAGCATCATGACTGCCAAAGTGACGACCTGTGCGCGCACGGACAAAGCCGACGATGTTTTGCAGCGCATGACGGACGGTCGGTTCCGGCATTTGCCCGTGATCGAAGAAGGGTTGATGGTTGGCCTGATCTCGATCGGCGACGTGGTCAAGGCGCGGTTGTCAGAACTGGCGATGGAGAATGACGCGCTGGAGGGGATGATCAAAGGGTTCTGACCGCGCACTTTTGTCGCTTGCATTGGCGGACGCAGTATTGTTGCGTGGCCCCAAGTCCAACACGAGGAAATGCATGCGTATAGGTCTGTATCCCGGCACCTTCGATCCCATTACGTTGGGCCATGTCGATATCATCGAGCGCGCAATGGCGCTGGTGGATAGGCTGGTGATTGGCGTGGCGATCAACCGTGACAAGGGTCCACTGTTCGCGCTGGAGGATCGCGTGGCAATGGTCGAAGCGGAATGTGCGTCGATTGCCGCCAAATCCGGCGGCGAAATTATCGTTCATCCGTTCGAAAACTTGTTGATTGATTGCGCCCGTGATGTGGGTGCCGGAATCATCATTCGCGGTCTGCGGGCGGTAGCGGATTTTGAATACGAATTTCAGATGGTCGGGATGAACCGGGCGCTGGATGCCTCTATCGAGACGGTGTTCTTGATGGCCGATGCGCGTCGACAGGCGATTGCGTCGAAGCTGGTGAAAGAGATTGCGCGGCTTGGCGGTGATGTGTCGAAATTTGTAACGCCGCCAGTGGTCGCCGCGCTGAAGCGCAAGATGCCATAATCCAGGATTGTCACAAATCTTCCAATTCCGGTTGGAATATTCGTTCCAGACTGTTAGCTTTTCTGAAACGAGCAAAACAACGGGACGATGGACAAGCAAGTGACGATTTCCGAACCCCCTGTGGTGGCCCCCGCGTCGGTCGATGAATTCCGCACGCGTGTGGCCGGGGTCATCGACGGGTTGCCGCGCCGTTTGCGGCAATGCGCGGAATATATTGCCGCCAATACCGACCGAATTGCGGTTTCGACCGTGGCCGAACTTTCGGCGGGTGCAGGCGTGCCACCTTCGGCGCTGATGCGGTTTTGTCAGATTTTGGGGTTTTCAGGCTTCTCCGAAATGCAACGTCTGTTCCGCGAGGCATATTCGCCGGGATGGCCGGACTATTCGACGCGGCTGAAGAACCTGAAAGAGGAAGGTGCGGGCAGTCCCGCGGCCTTGCTGGCAGAGTTCATCGAGGCGGGTCGGCTGTCGCTTGAGGCGCTGGCGAAATCGGCGGATGAAGTGGCTTTGACGCAAGCGGTAGCATTGCTGGCTGCCGCGCAAACCTTGCATGTGGTTGGACTGCGTCGGGCGTTTCCGGTGGCGACCTATCTGGTTTATGTGTTCGAAAAGATGTCGGTTCCTGCAATGCTCCACGACTCGGTCGGCAGGCTGGATCACCGTTTTGCCATGCGGCCCGGCGATGCCGTGATTGCGATTACCTTCGCGCCATATTCCGAGGAAACCATTGCGCTGGCCCAGGATGCCAAAGCGCGGGGGCTGCCGGTGGTCGCGCTGACCGATCGGATGACCAGCCCGATCGTGCGCTATTCTGACAGCGTGATTACCGTGCCAGAGGTCGATTTCGGGGCGTTCCGGTCGCTGTCGGCCACGATTGCGATGGCAATTTCACTTGCGGTGGCGGTGGGTTCGGCGCGCGGTTGACGATTGCCTGAAAAAAAGCTTTTGCTTCCGACAAAAATGGAATAAAAATTCCAAAACCGCGCAGATCGCATGAGTCTTGCGTCGTTGCCGTTGGTATTCGGGGGAAGATATGAAGTCGCTTGATGTCATCACGATTGGCCGTTCGTCGGTGGACCTTTACGGCGCGCAGGTCGGCGGGCGGCTGGAGGATATGGGATCGTTCCAGAAATACATCGGCGGATCACCCACCAATATGGCGGCTGGCACGGCGCGGCTTGGCCTGAAATCGGCGCTGATCACGCGTGTAGGCGATGAACATATGGGTCGGTTCATCCGCGAGGAATTAGCGCGCGAGGGCGTGGACGTGCGCGGGGTCAAGACGGACCCGGAGCGGCTGACCGCGCTGGTATTGTTGGGAATCCGCGACGAAAAGCAGTTTCCGTTGATATTTTATCGGGAAAACTGCGCGGACATGGCGTTATGTGAAGACGACATTGACGAGGGGTTTGTGGCCGAGTCGCGGTCGGTTGTGGCCACCGGTACACATTTGTCGAACATTCGGACCGAGGCGGCAGTGCTGAAGGCGCTGAACCTCGCGCGGAAACATGGCGCGCGGACGGCGCTGGACATCGACTATCGCCCGAACCTGTGGGGGCTGGCCGGGCATGGCGACGGCGAGAGCAGGTTCATCGAATCGGCCGCTGTGACGGCGAAGCTGCAGGCGACGTTACATCTGTTCGACCTGATCGTCGGGACGGAAGAAGAATTCCATATTGCGGGCGGCAGCACAGATACCATCGTCGCACTGCGTGCGGTTCGTGCGGTGTCAAAAGCGGTTCTGATCTGTAAACGTGGACCGATGGGGGCCGCCGCGTTCACCGGTGCTGTCCCGGAGAGTCTTGACGACGGGCAAGCAGGGCCGGGATTCCCGATTGAGGTGTTCAACGTACTGGGGGCGGGTGACGGCTTTATGTCCGGGCTGATCCGCGGCTGGCTGGATGATGAACCCTGGCCGATGGCGTTGAAATACGCCAATGCGTGCGGGGCATTTGCGGTAAGCCGGCACGGCTGCACCCCCGCCTACCCAAGCTGGGAGGAGTTGCAGTTTTTCCTGGCGCGCGGCGTGAAAAACCCGGCGTTGCGTAAGGATGCAGAGCTCGAGCAGATCCACTGGTCCACCAATCGCCGCAAACGCTGGCATGAAGTGCGGGCTTTCGCCTTTGACCACCGCTCGCAGCTTGAAGAAGTGCCGGGTGCCACGCCTGAACGGATTGGCGCGTTCAAGGAGCTTTGCCTTGACGCGACGCTGGCCGTCGCGCAAGGGCGCGAGGGATATGGCATTTTGTGCGACAGCCGTTTGGGCCGATCAGCGTTGCACCGGGCCTCTGGCAATGGATTGTGGATCGGGCGCCCAGTGGAATGGCCAGGATCGCGGCCGCTGACACTAGAGCCAGAAATCGGTGCGGATTTCGGCGGACTGTCGGAATGGGCGCTGGAGGACGTGGTGAAGGTTCTATGCTTCTGCCACCCCGACGATGCAGAGGATATGCGGGCCAAGCAAGAAGATGTGGTGCAGCGGCTGTTTCAGGCGTGCCGTCGCAATCGGTTGGAAATGCTGCTGGAAGTCATTCCGTCTAAAGTCGGGCCGGGCGATGACTTTTCGACCGCCAAGCTGATCAGCAGGTTCTACGACATCGGCATTTACCCTGACTGGTGGAAGCTGGAGCCGATGCAAAGTCACGCCGCATGGGCCGCGACCTGTGCGGCGATCACAGAACGCGACCCGCATGTTCAGGGAATTGTCGTTCTGGGGCTGGGGCACAGCGAAGCGGAACTTGCATCATCCTTCGCGCTTGCCGCGCGCCACCCGCTGGTCAAGGGCTTTGCGGTTGGGCGGACAATCCACGGCGACGTCAGCCGCGATTGGATGGCTGGCAAGATCGACGATGCGACCGCCGTGGCGACGATGGCTGCAAATTTCATGCGGCTGTGCAAATATTGGGATGACGCCCGTCAGGGTAAGGGAGAAGCGGCATGACCATTCGTTTGACGGCGGCGCAGGCGATGATGCGGTGGCTTTCGGTTCAGGAAACCGAAGACGGCGGACGCTTTATCGAGGGGGTCTGGGCGATATTCGGTCATGGCAACGTGGCCGGGATTGGCGAGGCATTGCATGGCATTGGCGCGGCCCTGCCAACTTGGCGCGGGCATAACGAACAAACGATGGCCCACGCGGCGATTGCCTTTGCCAAGGCGTCCAAGCGGCGTCGGGCGATGGCGGTGACGTCGTCAATCGGGCCGGGGGCGACCAATATGGTAACGGCCTGTGCGCTGGCCCATGTGAACCGCATTCCCGTGCTGTTCATCCCCGGCGACATCTTTGCCAACCGCGCCCCGGACCCGGTGCTACAGCAGGTCGAGGATTTCGAGGATGGCACCATTTCAGCCAATGATTGCTTTCGTCCGGTCAGCCGCTATTTCGACCGAATTTCACGGCCAGAGCATCTGCTGACAGCCTTGCCGCGCGCATTTCGGGTGATGACCGACCCTGCAACTTGCGGGCCTGTCGTGCTGGCGTTCTGTCAGGACGTACAGGCGGAAGCATTTGATTACCCAGATGCATTCTTTGCGCCAAAGGTTTGGCGGTTCCGCCGTCCGCAGCCGGATGCGACCGATCTGGCAGAGGCTATTGCGTTGATCAAGGCGGCGAAGGCGCCGGTGATCGTGGCAGGCGGTGGTGTGATTTACGCCCAAGCCGAGGCCGATCTGGCGGCATTTGCGGCGGCGCACAACATTCCGGTCGTCGAAACGCAGGGTGGCAAGTCGGCACTGGATTATGACCATGCGCTGAACTTCGGTCCGGTTGGGGTCACGGGGTCATCCTCGGCCAATATCGTTTGCGAGGCTGCTGATCTGGTGATCGGGCTTGGCACGCGGTTTCAGGATTTCACCACCGGTTCGTGGTCGCTGTTCAAGAACCCCAAGCGGCGGATTTTGTCGATCAACGTGCAAGGTTATGATGCGGCGAAACATGGGGCGTACCAGCTTGTGTCAGATGCGAGGATTGCGCTGCAACTGATTGGAAAGGCTATAGGAACACAAAAATACGCCGCCGATCCACAACTGCGCGCTGACTGGTTTAAGGCGACGGCGGCGGTCAAGGCGGCACCTGCGACAAATGCTTTGCCAACCGATGCTCAGGTTATTGGCGCAGTGCAGCGGGCTGCGTCAAAAGCGACGGTCGTGATGGGCGCTGCGGGGACGATGCCGGGAGAGTTGCACAAGATCTGGGATGCGGCGGCAGGCGGCTATCATATGGAATATGGCTATTCCTGCATGGGTTATGAAATTGCCGGCGCGATGGGGATCAAGATGGCCCGGCCCAACGCCGACGTGGTCTGCATGGTTGGCGACGGCAGTTACATGATGGCCAATTCGGAACTTGCGACGGCGGTGATGATGGGGCTGCCGTTTACGATCGTTCTGACCGACAATCGCGGTTATGGCTGCATCAACCGGCTGCAGCAGGGCACTGGCGGCGCGCCGTTTAACAACTTGCTGGATGACAGCTATCACGTGAACGCCGCGCATATCGACTTTGTCGCACATGCGGGTTCGATGGGGGCCAGGGCGCTGAAGGTCACGTCGATCGGTGAGTTGGAAGTGGCTTTGGCAGAGGCGAAAGCTTCTGCTATTCCTGTGGTTATCGTGATCGACTCTGACCCTGCACCTTCGACCGAAGCTGGCGGGACGTGGTGGGACGTCGCTGTTCCGCAGGTTTCGGTGCGGGCAGAAGTGCGGGCCGCGCGCGCGGAATACGAAGCGGCAACCGGTAAGCAGCGGGGGAATTGATGAGCAAACTGCTGCGAAAACCCGTCGGCAAAACCGGAAAAGTTCATGATATCACGGCGGAAAACGCCGGTTGGTCATATGTCGGCTTCGGGCTGTACCGGCTTGCCGCTGGCGCGACCGCCGCCGAGGCGACTGGCGACCGCGAGGTCATACTGGTGCTGGTCGAGGGCAAGGCGCAGATCAATGCTGCCGGGCAGGACTGGGGCGTGATGGGCGAGCGGATGGATGTCTTTGAACGGACGCCGCCGCATTGCCTTTACGTCCCGAACGGCAGCGACTGGCGGGCGGTTGCGGTGACGGACTGCACGCTGGCGGTTTGCACGGCACCGGGGAAGGGCACCTTCCCTGCGGCACGTCTGGGCCCGGAAGGGGTCGTTCAGGTGACGCGCGGCGCGGGTGCGAATACTCGGCATATCAACAACATAGCA